>JAJPJP010000306.1 GCA_021324175.1 Chitinophagia bacterium | reverse complement strand
TGCCTGCAAAAATCAGATCAGGCCGCTGAAGTGATCGTTAAGCTCGCCGATATTATGCGCTATCTCATTTACGAATGCAATGAACCAAAAATATTGCTCGATAAAGAAATAGCGTTTATTAATAATTATATCGAAATTGAAAGGATTCGATATAAGGCAGATGTCAGGTTTACGGTCGAAGGATCAACCGACAACATAATGATTGAACCTTTCCTTTTCATTTCATTTATTGAAAATGGATTCAAACATGCGATGAATGACAATTGCAAAAGCCCATTTATCTATATCACGATCAAAATAGACGGAAAACGGATCACCCTGAACGTGGTGAATAATACTAATATAGACCTCGAAACGCAGGCAAAACGCATCAATGGCACTGGCATAAAAAACAGCCGCAGCCTTCTCGAACTATTATATCCCGAATCTCATGCACTGAATATCATTCAAACAGACATCCAGCCGAAACAACGAAGCTCCCTGCGGATCAAAAATGCCCGGGATCGTCTTAAAATGTTTTATCCCGATGCGCATACCCTGGATGTGATTCTGAACAATAATGCATTTACGGTCTCTCTTGTTGTAAACCCCGGCGCCCAATGATCAGGTGCATTATCGTCGAGGATGAACGCCTGGCACAGCAAGTGATTCAAAGTCATCTGTACAAAGTCCCAGAATTTCAACTGGTAGCTGTCTGCAACAACGCTGTCGAAGCTCTCGAAGCTTTGAAAAACCTTGATGTCGATTTGATCTTTCTCGACATTCAGCTGCCAGGCATAAATGGACTGAATTTTCTTCGCTCGCTGAGCAATCCGCCGCTCGTTATTCTTACGACAGCCTACACAGAGTATGGTGTCGAAAGTTATGAATTCAGCGTAATTGATTATTTGCTAAAGCCGATATCCTTTGAAAGGTTTAAGAAAGCGATAAACAAAATCCTGAACGGTCGCCTTTTCTCAAAAAACCCAAGCGAAAAAAGTATTTCAACAAGACATATTTTTATCAAATCAAACAACAAATTCTTCAAAATCAATTTTTCGGAAATCATCTACATTGAGGCGATGAAGGATTATTTAAAAATTCACACAAGCGATTTTCACCTCGTGGCTTTACAAACCATGGGCGAAATGGAAAAGTGTCTTCCTCCTGACCAATTTATTCGGGTCCACAAATCCTTTATTGTCGCTGTAGCGCACATCAAATCCGTATATGGTAATACGATTGATCTTGGTACCGCCTCTATACCGATTGGAATTAGCTTCAAGACAAGTGTGATGAATCTTATAGCCGGGAAATAAAGTGATAAACTACTCCATAACTACCCGCTTCAAATAAAACATATCAGGATCAATCTGCGGCGGCGTAGAACTTTTAATTTCAATTCCCCTTTCATCCAACATTAAGCGTTGATTTCCATTGTCCGAGACAATTTCCATAGGAATTGTCATATCCAGGTTTCCTAATTTCACAAGATATGTATTCAGTCCTTTTCGAATTACATTGACTTCCAACTTATCGGTAGTGTACAAATACATTTGAAATAATGGCTTCAAGTCTATTCCTGACGATTTGCTAAAGAAGTTCCGGACATCATCCGTACATACCAAATTGTCGTATGTGTATTTTGGGTCAGTGATGAAATTCCTGAGAATTGGAAAAAATATGGAATCACTGAGCACATAACACAAAGTATGCATAAAAAAGGCTCCTTTGGAATAAATATCATCGTTATAGGCTGACTCTTCATCGATATCTTGACCCAACACAACTGGCTTGTTGTTCCGAATCCTAAGAGATGTCTGCTGAAACAATTTTATGTACGCCTTTTCACCCTCAAATTCCCTCGTGTAAAGTGCGTCACCAAAACTGCAAATACCCTCGTGGATCCAATAATCGCCCCAGTCCTTCGCTGTCATTTTGTTACCCCACCATTCATGGCCAAATTCATGGTGCAGTAGCCAGTCATAGTCTTCACCTCCGACTTTAGTATAACGGAACCTGTTGCCATATGCATTCATCGTCTGATGTTCCATACCAAGATGCGGAGTCTCAGCAATCGCTATCTTTTCCTTTATCCAGGGATATTCACCAAAATACTTTTCCTGTTCATGGATCGTTCGTTCAAAAACATCGAGATGATGCTGCGCTTTCGATGCGTCCTGCTCGAGTACGTAAAATTGAAGAGGCACTTTGTTACCATTAATACTCGTATACGTTCTAGTCACCACCTTATATTTTGCGACGTTAAATACAATGCTGTAATTATTAATCGTGTATTGAGTCTTCCAGTGAAAAGTTGACTTGTTCCCTTTGTTTTTGACACTTTGAAGCAGTCCGGGACCTGCAACCACTAGCCCTTTTGGTACCGTTATGATAAGGTCAACGCCGTCGTCCGGCTCGTCTGACGGATGATCTTTGCATGGAAAATAAAGCTTGCCACCGGAACCTTCGGCTGTGACGGCGATCCAGGGGTTTCCGGAAGAATCCTGACTCCATGTAAACCCGTCATCCCATGGAGGCCGACGTGCTACGTGAGGTTTACCGTCGTAAATAATCTTTACCAGCGATTTGCCGGGAGAGAGCCCCATCGGCGTGCTTATTCTTATCGCGTTGTTCTCATATTTAAATTCCGATTTATGACCGTTGACGAGGACTTGCCGGACATTGAAGGAATCAACAAGATCAAAAAGTAAAGTTTGGGTACTTTGTTTCAGATCAAACCCAATTTCTGCATAGCCTGCAATTGATTTATTGTCGATGTCAACGTTTAAGTCAATTGTATAGTGGCGAATGTCAATAATCGCTTGTTCAGGTTTAAGCTTTCCGCCAGACGTAAGGCTGGTCTGGGCCAGTGTTGCGCCTAAAACCATAACAGAAAGTACGAGAATAAAAGTAATGCGGTGCATGAGGCGATTTTCATCTAAAAATAAGCGTTTAGGGCCAAAATGCAAGGCGAATGCAGAAGCGCGTTTTGCCTCTTTTGGGAACCAGCAAATGAAGCTGCGAAGAACGAAATGTGAAATGAATGACTTGCTTGTGTCAAATTGCTAACAATGCTAACCGGGATTTTAGCATGTTACCGCATCCTGGAATTTCAGAAAATCGCTTAGCAATTTAAGCTGCAGGGTTGTACACATAATCCCGTTCATTTGGTACTGGATCATTTTTTTCAGGCTTGCATTCAATATAGGTTGCCTAAGAATCTTGCGGTAAAGTTTGATTATGGGGTATTCCACCTTGGCACAGATATTCTTTGTTTCTAGACCCAAATTGAGATGAAGCCGGTTCGAAACGCCGGCTGACTCCAAAAAGACCATCTCTGGCTCAAGGGCATTTCCACCCAGGCTTTGAATCTGCGCACCTAGCTCATTAGCATATTGCGTATTAAGGTGCTCGAGCGCGATTATTGTCTTTTTTAATTGCTCATTCGTAATTTTCAGCGCAACATCCTCGCATTTTCTCTTCGCGGTGAGGAGGGCCGTGTACAGTTCATTTAAACTGGTAATTACCAGGGTGACAGGCTGGTATTTTGGTGATTTTTTCATAATCGGGTAATTATTTTGGATGGTCAGAAGTTTGAATATTGCTGCAACACTTATACCAAGATTGTGCATATTAGTTTATGAGTCGTTAAATCATTTTCAAAGCCCTCAATGCTAATTTGTTTGTATCGTATCTTCGAAGCTGGACTTTTTGAACCGTCGTTTTTGCTTAGGTCCGCCATAATTTTTTCGAATGATACTGATAAGCAATCGGTTACATCAAATCAACAAAAAATCATTATTTTTATCAGTTAAAAACTCGCATCTTGTTATTGATAATCAATCTCCTATACGTCGATCCGGGTAGCGGTAGTTATCTTGTCCAACTTATTATTGCAGGCTTTCTCGGAGTTCTTTTCTATTTCAAATCCCTATGGTGGAAAATCAAGGCTTTTTTTAAGAAAGGTGACAAGAATCAGAAACCCAATTCAGATGAAGCAAACTGAATTGTACGATATTCAGGTCACCAGTTTCAGCAACTATTTCGAATGATCAAATTGTTTGAAGATTGGCTGAGACAAATCGTCGATCAATGACGCGCCGTCGGCAACGAGTCGTAAAAATAGATCTTATAATTTTCACCAAGTATTTTCTGTTTGCTGTTCACGAAAGTTCCGCGGTCGATGCACTTAGTTGAGTCTTTAAGGTTAAAACGAATATTGCACAAGTCGGCAACTGTGTGAATAACATCCTCTACGCCAATTTTGCTATCGTGATGTTCCCGAAGCCATTCGACCTTTGACGGAAAGATATTTTGAAGTGAATCAGAATACCACACAAAAAATGGGATGTGAGCAGTATAAATGGTTGGTATAACCTCTTCATGCAGTGACAGGTGCTTTGAATCGTCGAATAGGTTCTCGCCATGATCAGAAATGTAAAACACGGATGAGATTGCGGCCTGTTGCCGGACTACTGAAATTACACTGTCAATGACGGCATCAGTAAATAAAATGGTGTTGTCATAACTATTAACCAAGACATTTTTTTTTGAAAAATCGGATGGTCGTGCAAAGACGGTCTTTAGAGAAGGCTGAAAGACGTCGAACATCGAAGGATACCTGTTACTGTAGTCAAAATGGCTTCCCCAGGTATGCATTACAATAAATTTTTTTACTCCCGGCTCCCGCAATACCTGCTCCATCTGGGTTACTAACTGCATATCAGTATTTTCAAGCGTCACTTCGGTGGATGGTCGCTGCGTTGCCAAATAAAGCTCATCGGCCTCCTGTTCATGTATCCTAATATGAGCTTCGTCCTGCTGGTCAGTTATCCAATAGGTATTGAATCCCGCTTCTTTAAATAAACTGACTATACTTCGCTCCTTAAAATGCTCTTCGAAATTTTCAGCCGTGGCACACGTAATAATTTGTGGAACGGCGAATTGGGTAAAAGGCGCCCCCGCCGAAACATTCGAAAATGAAATCAGGTTCTTCTGTTTGCTCATACGTGGAGATGTCATCCTATCGTATCCATAGATGCCCCAATGGTCGGCTCGCGACGATTCCCCTATGATGAGCACAAATAATTGTTTCTCATTAGTCGGACAAAACGGCTCCTGCTGAGCACCAAACCGGAAGTTGGCCCGGTCTTTTTCTGATTCTTTAATCATGTGGTATTGATTAACTACCAGATAAGCGCAGTAGCCCACGGAAAAAGGAAATGTGGCATAAATATTTGCCCGAATACGCGTTGCATAGCCACGGTGCAAGGTCTCAGGGTTTGTGTCAAACCATGGAATAGCGAGGCACAGCACCAGGCTCCAGAGACTGATTCGAAAACAAAATGAAGATGGCAAATGTGCGGGAACCCTTTTCACAAGCAGTATATACAAACCGATTGTAGCTACCGCAACTGCCAAAAATAGCCAGATATATCGCCCGATTAATTCGGTAGCTTCGTTTCTGGTCGTGTTGGTAACCGACAATACCAGCGTAGAATTTATCGGAAGATTGAAAAAAACGATGGCAAATATTGAAAAGGGAATCAGAATAAAGACAGGCAAAAATAACCATGCATAAAGCCGCACATAATTCCTAAATAAGTAGAGTGGTATTAACAGGGCGCTCACGCAGGTAAGTAACCGAAAAATTGCATCGGCGTGAGGCGGGTTGATAATAAAGTAGATGAGGTCTGATGTCGCAACAAGACCAACAATAATCAGGAAAGCAGAAAATGATGTATTGGGGCTATTCTGTTTCGCTACCATAGATTTGAGCAGTAATAATACAAAAAGATAGGCGTTAATGCAACTTAAGTTTAAGTGTTAACTTACCCGCTTTGAGTTTAGATCGTATTAGAAACTAATCGACAAAAGAGAAGAAAATGACTATTTTTCAATACGCTGGCAAATAAATCCATTCGGGTTGAAATGCAGGTTGAAGGTAAATATTGAAGGAAAAAAATGCTCACCATAATGACAATTTAGATGGCCGACGTCCTTTATCACCCCGCTTCATATAAAGATCCATCGGGCTTTGTCTTTACTTCAAATGGGAAAATTTTCAGGCAGGTTAACAAATCTTACAGAGAAGACTACGACCTTCTGCTTTCGTCAGGCTTGTACAAAGAGCTGTCAGAAAAAAAGTTTCTCGTAACGCACCAGGAGGTAAGCGAAAACTTAACCCAGACCAACGAGTGGTATAAGACGCTTTCGCCGGAGCATCTGCCATTTATCAGTTACCCTTATGAATGGTGCTTTGATGAACTTAAAGATGCAGCCCTGCTCACACTAAAAGTGATGAAAATCTCGATGAAGCGTGGCATGATTTTGAAAGATGCAACACCCTTTAATGTACAATTTTTGCATGCCAGGCCCATATTTATCGATACACTATCTTTTGAGAAATATGAAATATCAAAACCTTGGATAGCATATCGTCAATTTTGTGAGTGTTTTCTTTTTCCTCTTCTTTTGGAACACTATCGCCAAATTGATACGCAAAAATTGCTCACTGTCTATCTTGAAGGGATCCCTGCCCAAACCACTGCCAAGTTGCTTCCCCGAAAGTCCCTGTTGAACATAAATATATTGTTACATGTCTTCCTTCAGAATTCGGTCGCTGCAACAGCTGCCCCGACCAATTCCAGGCGAATTACTGATTTCAACCCGAATAAGCTTTTGCGCCTGATTGATAGCCTGGAAAGCACCATCAGGCACCTACGATTCAAAACTACTGTACGCACGACCTGGAATAATTATTATGAGGAGACCATTTTGAGTCAGGAATATCTAAATAAAAAAGAACACATATTCCGCGAATATATTAAAGACCTACAGGGAAGTAAAGCCATTGATATTGGATGCAACGATGGCTTTTTTTCAAAAATTCTTGCCGAATATATTCCAAATGTCATTGCGGTTGACTTCGACAGCCAATGTATTAACAGGCTGTACACTGAAACAAAATCTTTATTAAACAAGAACATTTTGCCTCTTTGTGTTGACCTTACTAATCCATCGCCGTCAGTTGGATTCAACCACGCGGAGCGTGAATCATTCAGGGAGCGCGCAAAATCGGCGACAGCCATCGCGCTCGGACTAATTCATCATTTGGTCTTGAGCAAAAACATTCCTATTTCCGGGGTTGCCAAAATGTTCGCGGACCTTACGACCGACACCCTCATCATCGAATTTGTGCCGTTAAACGACGAGAAGGCTCAGCTGCTAATCGCCAATAAAACCAAATATCACGTGCCATACGATTCCACAACTTTCGAATTAGTGTTCGAAAAATATTTTGCAATAGAGAAGAGGGCAACTATTCCCGGTACCGAAAGGATTTTATACCGTATGAGGATAAAGAGTTGACGGGAGGACGTCATGGAAAATTAATTCTGCATCTCCAGCCGGGCAGGAAACGCTGGCCTGATAGGCGCCATCGATATTAAAACTATGAATTTGCCAGGACTGCTCCTGCCCGATAATTGGGTTGCCAGAGTCCCATGTTCCGTTAATCACGGGAAGGAGTCGCAAATCATCATTGATTCCTGCTCCAGTTGCTTTAACAAGCGCTTCCTTCCGGGTCCAAAATGTAAAAAAAACCTCCGCCGGCATCGCAGACTGGGTAATCATCGCCGCTTCTGCGTTTGAGAAATTTGCTGCAAGCAAATCGGAATATGTAAATGAATTGTCGACCATTTCGATGTCAATGCCAACCGGCGCGTTTGCGATAACTACGAGAACCCAATTACCCGAATGAGAAACATTAAAATGCAATGTTTGATCATGAACCGAGCCCAAGCGTGGCTTTTTATTTGGTTCCATTTCCAGGACCACATGCTCAGGTCGCCTATCCATAAAAAAGCCCAGCAGGAAACGCAACAATCCCCTGCCATAAATAAATCGGGCGCGATCATCAGGTTTCCGAAATCTTGATGCCTTCTCGAGCTCGTCTTGTGAAAGTGATTCACAAAATAGATTTTCAAACCTAATATTTTCCTGGATTTTTAATCGCCAGATGTTTATCGCCGAACCGCGTTTGGTCTCCCAGTTTGGCAGCCAGGATATTCCCTTCAAAGTATCGGAGCTGATCGTCGTCATCCAATTTTCTTTGGAGATGATATGCGCTGATTCAATGTATCTTTTAATGCAATTGCCAAACCACCGTCATGTGGCGGAATAAGAAAAGTTTTGTGGTCACCGTCGATTTCATGGATAACAATGCCCTTTGTGGTATATGGACGCCACCCGAGATATTCCGGATCATCCAGGTAATAGAGCCGAAAATTGACACGAAACAAATCGATGATGCCGTCGTACGGCGTCATTTTGTAATTATTGTAAGCGAGTTCATGTTTCATGTGAATTTTTTCGGCATATTCGGAAAATGATTTTTCTTCTGACTCTTTTGGCTTCATAATGCCAATGCGCG
>JAJPJP010000299.1 GCA_021324175.1 Chitinophagia bacterium | reverse complement strand
TAGCCTGGTTAACAGAATTGCAAGCGGAAACCCTTAAAACTTAAGATCATGACAATTTACATAGCAAGTTCCTGGAAGAACTCGCACGGCGTTCAAATGCTGACAGAGTTATTAAGAAAAGAAAACCATAAAGTAATATCGTGGATTGAGAATAATTTCAACGAAAACCATAATCATATCACTAAAAAGATGGATTTTGAAACCTGGGTTAACTCCGATGACTCGTGGAAGTCGTTTGACTTTGATACAAATGGAGCGTCTAAATGCGATCTTTTTATTTATTACTCGCCTGCGGGCAAGGACGCTTGTGTTGAACTCGGTATAGCATGGGCTAAAAAAATACCGATTGTTGGACTGTTCGCAAAAGGTGAAAATTTGGGTTTAATGAGAAAAACCGTATTGAGATGGTATGATAGAGTCCAAGACCTCTTATTCGACCTTAAGGATATTTCTACTTATAAAAGATCGGACTTTTCATTTTTACAAAATCCTTAAAGCTATGCCATTAATCTACGTCAAAGCCCCGGACACCCCGGAGCAAACCGCATATAAATTAAAATTAGCGGAACAGAGCAAAGCGGCCCTCGAAACCTGTTTAGAGAACATGCGAAAGAGCCTGATTGCCAACGTCACGACCTGGAAGTACACGAAGATCGAAGAACATACCAGGCAGATAAAGCAGACGCAAAAAGCTATTGATACCACAGCCAAAAGAATCGAAAACCTTAAATCAAAATTATCATGATAGATCAAAAATCAATACTATTTGAAGCAACCTTTAGTGCTGTATACCGAAAAACGGGCATATCCCCAGGTGACAGGGATTTTTTTATGGAGGTTTTCTCTGAAATCTATCAAAGCGGAGCCGACAGCGTAACGATCACAAAAATGACGGAAGTTGGTGACCAACGACAAATTTCAGAAATGACAACGGCGATTTTTTGCGCCAGGGCTGCAAAGTCATATACCCGGATAGGCAAGCAAAAAGAATTACTCTATTGCGTGAATACAGCCAGGCAAATACTGGAAATGGCAAAAACAAAATAAATTTGCAATTGTAATTAAAACGTCCGTCCTTTGCCTTTGTCCTGGTGAAAAGGCGGTTGCGGACTGGGGAGTTTCTTCCAAGCGATAGCCAGGGCGCAGGTAAGGCGGATAAAACCACATAAAAAGCGTTTAGATGACCTCTAAGCGCTTTTCTGTTTTAAATGACATTTCCCTAACCGTCAACCTGCATCATGGCTCCCACCCCCGCCGCAGGCGGAATAAACGCTAAATTTTTGGAGGCAATATAAAAAATCGTATCTTCATATTATCTTTTCGATAATCAACAGCACTGTTTACGAAAAGCTATAAGGCGAAAACCGGACGGGGCGATCTCTACCGGTTTTTTATTTCTGCACTTTTCAACATTTTGTTGCTTTTTATGCACAAAGTTTTCTACTTTTAGAAAACCCCAATCCGCAATAGATGCAGCCGGAACCCGAAACCCTCACCGCCGAATTTAATACATTAGCACATGTGGCGCGTGACCCTGCATTGGAGTTGCGAAAAAAGGCCAAACGGAAAGCCCTGACCGTGTTTTTGGCCGGAAAACTCATTGAACTGGATACCGACAATGTAAAGGCATATCGTAATATGTACTACTGCAATTCTGCATTGGAACAGGACGGCCAGGAATTAAAGGAAGCGACCTACTGCAAAAACCGGTTATGTGCCGTTTGCGGAGCGATCAAAACGGCCAACCTCATAAACGGCTATATGCCCGAACTCAAAAAAATGTCGGACCCGATATTTTTAACATTAACGATTAAAGCAGTAGAGGGAAGATTTTTAAAAACGGCGATCAATCGAATGAACGCCACCATCAGGCAAATACAAAAACATCTGACTAAATATCACAAAGTAAAACTGTTCGGGTTAAGAAAGTTAGAATGTAACTACAACCCCAAAAAAAATACCTATAACCCTCATTATCACTTCATTATTGACGGCGAAGCCAAAGCGGAATTACTCCGAAAAATGTGGCTGCAATACAACCCGACTTGTGACCCCAGGGCACAAAAAGCCATACCCGCCGATATGGATACCATGATAGAATTATTCAAATACGCGACGAAGATCATAGCAAAGGATGGATTAATTCACGCCCTCCAAATAGACGTCATCTACACGGCCCTAAGACACAAGCGGACAATTCAATCAATGGGTATCAAAAAACAGGTCGACGAGGACGAACGGGAGAAAGTAATATACGATCATTTGGCGCCCGACAATACCAATTGGATATGGAACCAGGAAGCAACCGACTGGATTAATCAGGAAACCGGTGAATGTTTGACCGGTTTTACACCCGATAAGGAATTAAAATTGTTATTCGAACAACTACGCGAGTAGTAACACCTATTTCCAACGCGCGTACAGCGCGAATTTACGGGTATTTTTCAACAAAATAATTTTGATAATTCGATTTTTTTTTCGATAACTTTATCGGAATGAAATCCAACACCCTAATTTTTGCCGCAGTCGCAGCCGGATTATTGCTTTTAGTGAGCAATAACGTAACCGCATCGGGTAACGGATATTCAAATAACCAACTACAGCAAACTGCAAATCTCGAAACATTCAGCCCCCAGGCACACCCGGACGGATCATTGAACGGGGTGCAACTATACTCGATAGGATACGGCCACCAGATACAGCCAAACGAACAATACTTGCTTAATCAAACCATAACCCAGGCCCAGGCAACGCAGCTTTTGGCGGCAGACCTGCAAACGGTAGCGGCAGCGATCAATAGCAGCGGGCAGAACTTAACACAGGGACAATACGATGCCTTAACAGATTTTGGATATAACGCAGGTATATCGGCCATGAATAAAGTATTAGCCACTTTACAAAGCAGCGGCCCGGATGCAGCCACCGCAGAAATGGCGCAATACATCTACTGGCACCCGACACCGGGCGGAGCCGCTGTAGTAAATCAAGACCTGGTAAATAGACGTAATATTGAAATACAAACCTTTAACTCGTGAAAACTTCGACTATAGCCCTATTAGCAATTGGCGGAGGCGCACTCTATTACTTCTCACAATTAGGAGTTGCAGGCGCAACGGTTCAGTTTGTTTTCAGTGGAGTTGACATGTCGCAATTTCCAAAATTAAGAATACAAGTACTGGTCCAAAACGTCAGCAACGCAGCGATAGAATTAGCGGCAATGTCGGGCCAGGCAACACTCAACGGTAATAGCCTGGGTAATGTTGCCTACTTTCCCCCT
>JAJPJP010000220.1 GCA_021324175.1 Chitinophagia bacterium | reverse complement strand
TAATCCCGGAACTCCCTTCGCCTATACGTTTCTAGATGACCGTTTTGCTTCGCTCTATACATCCGAACAAAGAACCGGGGAGATATTTTCGTTATTTGCCGCAATTGCGATCCTGATTGCTTGCCTGGGGCTGTCGGGATTGGTAGCATTCACCACGCAACAGCGTACTAAGGAAATCGGTGTCCGCAAAGTGCTTGGTGCGTCCGTAAGGCAGGTTCTTTTCCTCCTTTCAGGCGAATACCTGAAACTAGTCCTGATCGCATTTTGTATTGCCGCCCCACTGAGTTGGTGGGCCATGCGCGGCTGGCTGAATAATTTCGCATACCGTATAACGATCGGTTGGTGGGTTTACACTTGCGGGCGTTTTGGGTCTTTTTATTGCCGTTTTGACTTTAAGCTATCAGACCTTGCGAGCGTCTCTCGCTAACCCCGTCGATGCGCTTCGCACAGAATAAAAGTCCCCGGTTAGACCGGCAGGGACAAATTCGAATTAAATCTGATGGGCTGACTTCAAAAAAAATAGCACAGAAAATAGTTATCTCCGTGCTGCGTATTCTAATCTGATACGAAAATTATCCAATTTGACACCGTAGGATTCAAATTTTTTTGAGAGGCTTAGCAGGAACTCTACAGGATTCCTTCAGAATTTCGAGATACATTTCAAGCTTGAGGTTTCGACGGGTGCAGCCGATGGAAAAGACCCGTTCACCTAAGACTATTATTAAGATCATTTTGATGATCCTGCCTATGGCTGCACACTTCACTTGCCCTGCGGCTATTATGATGTTCTCCATTTCATCTCGCTGCCAGGGTTCGCGATTTTGATAATGGACGATTGTCGACTGGATCGTAAAGATGGTTGATAATATCGATCTATTTTAGTGCTTTCTATTTAACTCATTCTTATTGTCGGCTTCGTCGCCCCGTATGACAAAAGACCGTCCTGGTTCATTGTGCTGCTGTCTTATTTACCTGCCCATTTATTGATTTTATTACCTGGCGGAGCTCAGAAATGCCAAATGGGAAAGAACCCGCTGCTAATTTCAATACCGACTAACGGTCATCTGCATGAAAATATATACCCGCGTCCGTTAGTAGAAATACGAGCAGTGGGAAAAAAATGACACAGTCGGCCTGTCTTTTAAGCCCAAATGACGTTGGAACAGGGTTTGTAAGAACTTTGTAGGTTTTTCATAGGATATTGGATTTTAAATAACGGGCTTGATTTCTATCCGGCCCTTTTTTTTACAAAGACGCTCCAAATTTTAATGCCATGGTTGGACAACGTAATCTGAAGATCTATTCCATTCTTGAAAAAATGTTTTCAAAAGGCTTTCTAATGATTGTGACGCTCTATGATTTATTTGACAGTAAATCTTCACGGAAAAAATAGACGGGCGGTCAGGTCAAAGCCCGGGGAGGTCATTTTTTCCTGATAAGTGGGCAACCCGCATTTCATATATTACTGTTTTCCAACGAACCATTAACGATCTTCCGAATTTCCTCAAAATCCGTTTTTAGTTTTGCGCTCCATGAAATTAGTTTTCAGTGCGGCACTTTTACTCTTAATTTCCAGGGGTTTTGCTCAAGAGGTGAAGGCCTCTTCGCCTGATGGCCTTATTATGGGAAGGGTTGCCGATTCCGCTTCATCACAACCCATCGACTACGCAACAGTGATTGTTTATGCTATGGGTAACGAGAGACCTGTAACCGGTGTCACGACGAATACAAAGGGAAATTTTCAGATCGAAGGTCTTGCGCCCGGCAATTATCGCGTCGTCGTCGAATTTATCGGCTACCGGTCGAAGGAAAAAGCCAACATCCAGATCTCCGAAAAGCAGCGCAGGGCATCTCTCGGAACTTTTTATCTTTCAACCCAGGCAAGCACGTTAGCAGGCGTCACGATAACTGCCCAAAAAGGGCTGCTAGAGAACAAGATTGACAAGATGGTCTATAATGCCGAAAAAGATATTACCTCGCAGGGCGGCGTGGCTACTGACCTGCTGAAAAAGATTCCTATGGTTTCTGTCGACATGGACGGAAATGTCGAGCTCCAGGGAAACGGCAATATTCGTTTTCTTATCAATGGTAAACCTTCCAGCATTTTTGGCAATAACCTGGCGGATGCCCTGCAGTCGATTCCTGCGAGCCAAATTAAAAGCATTGAGGTGATCACGAGTCCCGGGGCCAAGTACGATGCTGAGGGAACGGGCGGTATCATCAATATCATTCTGAAGGATTCGAAAATCCAGGGTATTAACGGCACTATTAACTCATCTGGCGGTACCCGTTTGGAAAACGCCTCCTTCAACTTGAACGCAAGGAAAAACAAGATCGGCGCAAACATGTTTTTCAGCGGCAATGCGCAGCTTCCTTCTACGACTCTGAATAGTTCGAACCGCCCGTCGTTCGATTCCAGCGGAAAATTGAACGATATGTTGTTGCAGAACGGGCAGAGCCGCTTTCTTCGCAATGGATTTGAATCAGGCGTTAGTTTTTTTTGGAATATCAACAAACGAAATGACCTGCAGGCTGAAATCGGATATGACAATTTCGGAAACAGCACCAGTGGCTACCTCGACCAGCAACAGACCCTGTATGATTCGCTTCAGGCCATTTCTGCCAACCAGCTCAGCGTTACCAACTCAAATAATCGCTTTCGTGGACAGTCTGTCGACATGAGTCTCAGCTACAAGAAGACCTTCGCTAAAGAAGGACAGGAGCTCGATGTACTTTACCAATCAAGCCTTGGGCACAACAAATCCTATTTTGAGCAGGAACAGGATAGCCTGAGCAATAAAGAAGTTTTTTCCGGCCTAAACAGCAATAATACCGGTCGCGACCACGAGACCAGCGTTCAGGCAGATTACACACATCCATTTTCTGAAAATGTCAAAATGGAAGCCGGCGGAAAACTTGACCTGCGCAACATCACCAGTAATACGACTGCTAACGACCTGAACACGGAGAAAGGGCAGTATCAACCGGATACCGTTCAATCAAACGCCATGACCTATAACAGGCATGTCTACGCGGGATATGCCAGCCTGACCTTCCCCCTGGGCGAATTCCTGAATGTTAAGTCCGGATTGCGATATGAACGCACTGTGACGGACGCAGTTTTTTCTCAGGCATCCGGTATTTCCATACCTTCTTACAGTACATGGGCTCCGTCAGTAATCCTTTCGCACCTTTTTGACAATGATCAGACCATCAAGATCAGCTACACGCATAGAATACAGCGTCCCGGTTACCGTTCGCTCAACCCTTTTGTTAATGCGAGCGATCCTAAAAATATAACCCAGGGCAATCCCCTGCTCAAACCAGAACTTGGCGACAACTACGAGCTGGCGTATATCAAGAGTTTTGAAAAGGGAAGCAGCATCAACGTGGTTCTTTTTTACAGGCGTTCGGCACAGGACATCCAGCCCTATATCGTTTATTACCCGACTTACGAGGTGGGGGATTCCGTTTATACCAATGTATCCGTAAATACCCCCCAAAATATCGGCGTTGAAAATAATTATGGTCTGAATATCTATGGGTCCGTGCCCTTTACTTCGAGATTGACAGTCAGGACGAATCTTTCCTTTTTTGATCGTTTTATCCAAAATGGGATTGTTGCGGGCGCGAATATTACCAGTTTCAACTATCGTGTAAACATGAACATTACTTACCAGTTCAAGCACGATTTTGTGGGCGAGGCTTTTGGTAATTTTAATTCGCCGCGAAATGAGGTCCAGGGACGATTCCCTTCTTTTACATCATATAATCTAGCTTTTCGAAAGCAGTTGTGGAAAAAAAAGGGAAGTATTGGATTTACTACGACGAATCCTTTCAACAAATACGTGGTGCAGACTACTGCAGTCAGTGGGACTGGTTTCATTCTGAACAGCACGCGCAAGCTTCCTTTCCGCTCCTTCGGCATCAGCTTTATGTATAAATTCGGCAAATTGGAATTTAAAAAGGACGACCAGGATCATAACCGTCCCCAAGGAGGCCAGGACCAGGAAAACTAGCTTTTTTGGTTACGGTTAGTTCCGAAGTAGTTCCGAAGCAGGCAAAGTTTGCAAACTTGATTAATTTTGGCGGATCGAAACATACTGCGTATGAACGGGCAACTAAATCCTTCATTAAAAAAAGTATTGTTTGCCGGGCTCCTAGCCGGCTCACTGGATATACTTGCTGCCTTTATCGATGCTGGAGTTACCTCTCATGTTGGCCCCGGGCAGGTTTTGAAGTTCATCGCGCAATCAGCCTTCGGTCCGGGTCTTGAAATTCCTGCATACGCAAAAATGCTTATCGGACTCGCTATTCATTTTTTTATCGCCATGAGTTATAGCTTCTTTTTTTTCCTTATTTATCCTTGGCTTAAGCAGGCGATTCGTTCCAACATTGTCATTGGCATCCTCTACGGTTTTTTTGTTTGGGCCACCATGCGCTTTCTCGTCCTTCCCAACCTTAGCAAGATCCAATTTGGCCCTTTTACCTGGCGCGAAGCAGTCAAACCGGCACTCATCCTGATGGCGGCGATTGGCATCCCATTGACCTATCTGATGAATAAATATGTTTTTCGATTCAAATGATTTGAGATGTCATTCTGCCCGTAGGCTTTTCACGGAGTTAACGACTGCCGCGCGAATGCTTTTGGTAACTCACCGTCAGAAGCGAATATCATCCGTCAAGAAAATACAAGTGCTGACGTGAAATGAAAATCGACTGTCAATAAAGCGAAATAGCAATTTGGCGGTTCGCCCGCCTCTTCTCGTAGCTGCGCTGAATAAGCCAGCCTGCCCAGGCACTCCCTGCCCCGAGAACCGCGCCGGCCAGCAAATCGGTTGGATAATGCACACCTTGGTACATCCTCGCCCAGGCAACACTTGACGCCCATAAATATGAAGGGAAAATGACATACCATCGGCGAAAATAAAGGCTTAGTGAAGTAGCAGTGCAAAACGCAGCTGATCCATGACCTGAAGGAAATGAATAACCTCCTCCGTCGTAACGGTCGGTAAAAAATTGCGGATATGTTTCAAATGGACGCGCTCTTTTGATGATTGCCTTTGCGGACTGCGTCAAAAGAGCTGAAACAGCGTAGGCGCCGGCGATAAAAGCTGCATCGCGCTCAAGACGGCCGTCATGATGAATATAGCCGGCTGCGAAAATTCCAACAGGAGCCAGGATGTTTATGAATTCAACCGATTGGGCATCGGCTTTGAAAAAATGATCCTTGAAGTTGGTGCGGTCGTCAAAAATGGGCCGCAACAGGCGAACATCCAGATTTTGTGCACGAATGCCAGATCCCGACAAAAGTGCGAACAGGAAAAATATGAATCTTTTGCTTATTTGCATCTGGTCAAGTCCCGCAAATCTAAACCAAACCAGATTAGACCCCTCAGGTCCGTTTCAAAAACGCCAACTCAAAGATTTGAGCAAT
>JAJPJP010000171.1 GCA_021324175.1 Chitinophagia bacterium | reverse complement strand
TTTAACAGGTATTTTCTAAGAAAATATGTGTAAGGATTAAAGTATAGACCAGAGGGCCATAAAAAATCGCCTTTTGAATCTATAAAATCTGGTGTATTGGGTGGTAGAACATGTTGTGCCAAATAAGTCTCATCAGTCGTCGGTAATTTACTATTATCTGCCACATAATTTATTGAGATGGATGATTTGAATTTTCCATTATCTGATACATTATTTAAATTGAGATTTAAAGATCCCCGATTATCAATAAAATCACCAGGATAGACTGTGCCATTTTTCCTGTAATTCCCACTTATCAGATATTGCGTGTTTTTATTCCCACCGGATATTGAAACCTGGGTATTTAAAGTATTGGCTGTACCACCAATCAGTTTTTTTTGCCAATCCGTATATTTAGTGGTATCCCATGCTACCAGATCAGGTGCACTGTTTATATCAGGAGTTAGACTGTCATTGGCAAAAGCTTGTTCCCTCATTTCCAAATATTGCTTGGTATTGAGTAGCTTCATAAAGTGATCCGCTTTTCCGCCGCCGGCCGAGAAACTCACACCAATTTTGGTTTTTCCAATTCTTCCTTTTTTAGTAGTAATAAGAATTACGCCATTAGCGCCACGGGAACCGTAAATTGAAGTCGCGTCTGCATCCTTTAAAATGCTGATACTTTCAATATCCAAAGGATTAATAAAGTTGAGAGGGTTTGATAGGTCGGAATTGAGCGTTATATTATAACCTAGGCCTATAGCACCTCCTGCAAATGTATAGGGTACTCCATCAATGACATATAAAGGATTTGTAAAATTCGCAATCGAGTTCTGACCCCTGATTTGTGTCGTGAAACCCGCGTTGGGGTTGCCGGAGCTTTGCGTAATAGTTAGTCCGGGTACTAGTCCTTCCATCGCAAAAGCCGCATTGGTGACCGGTTGACTTTCAAGTTGTCCGCTGGTTACGATATTTACGTCCCCTGTCGCAAGTCTTTGAGTTGTAGTTCCATATGCAATAACCTGTACCTGATCAAGCTGGTTTGTACTATGAATTAAGCTGATATCAAAACTATCCTGTCCGTTTAGTTTGATTTCCTTACTTAAATACCCAGTAAAAGAAATAATGAGCACGGCATTTGGACCAATATTTTTTAATTCAAAATTCCCATTGGCATCCGTTGATGTTCCCTTTCGGGTACCCTTGACCGTTATAGAAGCTCCCGATAACGGAGCGCCGGTGGAATCAGTGACGCGGCCATGCACATCGACCGGTAAAAGGTTGGCTGAATCCGGTTTCTTTTTTTCCTGTATATAGATGGCATTGTTGCTCACCGAAAAGGTGACGGGCAGGTTTTTAAAACAGGTCTGCAGGACATTTTCCACCGGCTCATTGGTAGCTTCGATATCAATGTTGCCTGCCTGTTCCAGGAGCTTTGCGTTAAAGAAAAATTGGAAGCCGGTCTGTTTATTGATCTCTTTAAAGATCTTTTGCAGCGGGGCATTTTTTTCGTGTATGGTCACCCGCTGGGAGAACCCCGATGCCTGCACCTGCAGGAGCCCTGCAAGTAAAATAAATGTGGTGAGCTTCATGATCCTCAGCGTTTTGGTACAAAGAGCCATTAAATCCATAACTTTGTTTTAGTTTGGGTTAAACAATAAGCAGTCCTCGAAAAATTGTTCTCATTGGGTTAGCCCAAATTCCCCGGAAGTGTTGCAAGCGCTTCCGGTTTTTGTGCTCCCCTGTTTGCAAAGGCTAAGGCATTACGATTACTTTTTTTCCATCGATTTTGAAATGTACGTTCGCTCCCTCCATGATCTTCAGCACTTCCGACAGGTTGCTGCTCCGGCTCACGATCCCAAAGAATCTGTCTGTGGGGATCTTGCTTCCGTATTCGATATCCGCGTCATACCACCTGGCGAGTTCATTCATGATGGTTTTCAGGTCCGTTCCGTTAAATTCGAAGGAGCCGTTCTTCCAGGCCATGACCTCGTCCAGGTCAATACCTGTTTTTATCTGTGCATCCCCGTTAGTCCTGTCTACGATCGCCTGTTCGCCGGGCTTCAGCATATGAGCACTGTGCCTGTCTCCTGAGCTAATGCGAACACTTCCTTCCAACAGGGTGGTCCGTATATTATTTTCGTCCGCATAACCGCTGATATTAAAATGTGTGCCCAGCACTTCTATCTCTACCTTATTCACCTGCACGCGGAATGGTCGTTTCGGATCCTTAGCCACTTCAAAATATCCTTCACCAGTAATGCTGACCTCGCGGTCTTTCCCTGCAAATGCCACGGGATAGGTCAGCGAGGATTCGGCGTTCAGCCATATCCTTGTTCCGTCGGCAAGGGTGATATCCACTACCCTGCTTCCCCTGGGATTGGTAAGCGTATTGTAAATCGTTTCCTTTGGTTGTCCGTTATCGTTATACACGATGCTTCCTGCTCCTTTTTTTTCGAGCTCTGCTGATCCCTGTTTTTTCATGATGCCATTGCCGAGACTGTCCAAAAATATTTTTTGCCCGTTGGCAAGCGCGATCGTGGCGCGGTTCGATGCCGGCGCTTTGATATCCTGTTTGCCTGTTTGAGTTACCGTTTCCTGAGGTATGGGTCTGCTCTCTTTGTAAAAATAAACACCGCAGGCAATAAGCAATATGGCAGCCGCTGACCACCATATTGTACGGGCGCGTATAGATCTGATTGTTGGCTGCTTTTTCCCGGTTTTATCTATACCGGTAACTTTTTGCAGTAAAGCACCGTAATCGTATTCTACAAAGAATTGACCTGGCTCCTGCTCAGCTATTTGATCTTCAATGACCTTTTCAAACACTTCCTTATGATCGTTTAGATTTAGCAATACCCTGAATTCTTCACTTTCTTCGATGCTGAGAGCATTTCCACAATATTGCCGGAGCAGGTATTTGATGCGCGCTTCGTTCATGAAAATTTAATCTATTCATAATCTAAGAAACCCCGAAAAAGAAAAAGTACAACCCGCGGCAAAAAAAAATTTTAGTAAAAGGCCGAGCTGAACAAAATGGCGAGCATGAGTAGTCCTCTTCTTGTCAGAAATGCGCGGATATCTTCTCTGGCATCGCCTAAGGTTTTTTTTACCGTGGATAGGGTTATCCCGAGGCGGTCTGCAATTTCATGATGTTTCAATCCTTCTTCGCGGCTGAGGAGGTATACCTGACGGCGGCGGTCTGGCAGCGCATCAATCGCTTCGGCGATCGCGTGTTTTAATTCATTGTAAAGAGATTCGTCGCCCCGAGTGCTTTCTTCCGCACTGTATTGCAATTGCCCAAAAACTCTTGTTTCAACTGCCTTTCGCCGGAGAAAATTATAGCCTTCGTTCGCGCCCACCCGGAATATCCAGGCCTTTACGTTTTGAATCCCGGGCAGTTTATCGCGGTTTATCCAAACGCGGATAAAGGTATTTTGCACGAGTTCTTCGGCATTTGTCGGCGATTTGGTCAGCGTGGTAAAATAAGCATGCAGGCGGGGACCATAGGCGTAAAAGAGTTTGGCAAAAGCATCCTCATCGCCTTCGGCTATCTGCTCAAAGAGCAGGTTGTCGTCGTATGTATTGGAATTTTCCAAATTTTATTACAAGCCCAGTAAAAATAGGAAAAACATGGCAATTGGATACGTTAATACACTTAGACGGGCATTCCGGTTATACATGACAGTTATATTATTTTTGAATATATTTAGTAAATGAAAATAACTACGGAACATATCCGGGCCAGTTTCCGGGTCGCAAAAAAAGTATATGAATCGCGCGGTGAATACAGAAAGACCGATGGGAAAAATGAACTCGTGGACATCCACGGAATGAATGAGCATTCCGCGACCAATTATATCCGCATATTTGACCAGATGATGAAGGGAAAAGTATTTAAAAAAACCATGAGCGTGGAATCTTTTAAATACTTCCTGGATCATATTTTCGCAGCATACGGCCCGACGAAGCTTTCCTTAGCCTTGTCAGCACTTCAACAACATATTGTTTATCTCGAAGAGGTCCAGGATACCAATTTGGGATTCTTTATCCGCTTGAAGATGTCATGGTCGAAAGAATTTTTGATGTTTCGTTGGTGCAGGGAAGAATATGAAATATGCAAGGTGATCTGCGATGTTAGCGAGGAAAATGAAATGCCAAAATCCACTTCTCACGCAAACGTTACCCGAAGTAAAGGATTAATGGAGGAGAATTTATTTATATGTAATAGATAGAATTTGATCGGACAACAAAGGATTTTTAGTTTTATAGGGTCAGGATATTTTGAGCTGCTGGGTGAAGATCATCTAGCAGTTTTTGTTTTGCTAAAGGTAAGGATTCGACAAACGTTTGCATTGGGGTTTTTCCATAGCAATACCTGCCGCTGTGTGGTCTTTCGCGATTGTAGTGCTCAATCCATTCATCAAGATCTTTCTGCAATGATTCCAGGCTATCGTACAGTTTTCTCCGGAATGCGACAGCATAGAATTCGTCCTGCATGGTCCGATGTAATCGTTCGCAGATACCATTGCTTTGGGGATGGCGGACCTGAGTCTTGCTGTGTTCAATACCTTCGATTTTAAGGTAAAGTTCATACATGTGATGGTCAGGTTTTCCCTTAAACTCTGTGCCCCGGTCAGTTAAGATCCTGAGCAGTGGTATTTGCTGATCTTCAAAGAATGGCAGTACACGATCGTTCAGCAGATCTGCAGAGGTAATGGCGTTTTTATGGTCATATACCTTGGCAAAAGCGACCCGGGTGTAAGTGTCAATAAGGTCTGCTGATAAATCCGACCTACTCCTTTGATGGTTCCTACATAATAGGTATCCTGAGAACCCAAATATCCTGGATGTTCCGTTTCAATTTCACCAAAGGCTTCTTTCTTTTCCTTCTTGCGCTCTAGAGCCATCAATTGTGCTTCCGTAAGGATTAAACCTTCCTGGGCCACACGCGCTTCTAATGCTTTTAAGCGCTTGTCAAAAACTTCCAGGTCATGACGCAACCAAATATATCGGACACCTGGTGCTGAAATAAAGATTCCTTGTTTACGAAGTTCGTTACTGGCTCGAAGTTGACCGTAGGCAGGATAATCAATGGCAATCTTCACAATAGCCTCTTCCACAGAAGGATCTACCCGGTTCTTGATGTTTGGTTTTTTGCGACTCACTTCTTGAAGGGCATTTTCACCACCTGTATCGTACAGTTGTTTTATCCTGTAGAAACTATCACGACTGTAGCCCATTACTTTGCAGGCTTCTGATACATTTCCTAAATGCGCTGCTAAATTTAGCAGACCTACCTTAGTTTTGATTAATTTAGTTTCTTGATTCATGATCTGACATTTTTGGGGTTGATTAATAAGTGTGGTTACTTAAAATTAATCCCATTTGTCAGATCAAATCCTAACTTCTAC
>JAJPJP010000118.1 GCA_021324175.1 Chitinophagia bacterium | reverse complement strand
GGATAGGCGTCCTTGCGCGAAAGCAATCATTTTGGCCCTCTTATTTTTAGGAGCTTCTGAATATGCCGTCAAGGCTCAATCTAATTATGTAGCTCCGGCCGATACGCCGGTAATTGAGAGACTTCGTCAATGGCAGGATTGTAAGTTCGGATTGTTTATGCACTGGGGAACATATAGTCAATGGGGGGTTGTGGAAAGTTGGAGCATTTGCCCGGAAGATGAAGGCTGGACCCAACGAAGGGGACCATACTCATCAAACTACTTCGAATACAAACACGCTTATGAAAATCTTCAGACTACATTTAATCCAAGTAACTTCAATCCTGAAAAATGGGTGGCCGCTGCAAAAAATGCAGGGATGAAATATGTCGTTTTTACAACAAAGCACCATGATGGGTTTTGCATGTTCGACACAAAGCAAACGGATTATAAAGTCACCTCATCTAAAACACCTTTTTCATCAAATAAACGAAGCAATGTCGCGAAAGAGATTTTTGATGCATTTAGAAACGAAGGATTCATGATTGGAGCCTATTTTTCCAAACCAGATTGGCATAACGAAAATTATTGGTGGCCTTATTTCCCTCCAAAAGACAGAAATGTCAACTATGATCCCAAAAAATATCCAGAGCGGTGGACGGCTTTCAAACAATTTACCTACGATCAGGTTAAAGAACTGATGACTGAATATGGACATTTGGATATCTTATGGCTGGATGGAGGGTGGGTTCGCCCGCTTGCAAGTGTTGATCGAAATGTTGATTGGCAAAAAGGGATAATATATGACCAGGATATTGACATGAATCGAATTGCTAAAATGGCCAGAAATTTACAACCAGGCTTAATTATAATCGATCGAAGCGTAGGGGGCGAATTCGAAAATTACGAAACTCCTGAGCAGCAGGTACCTCAAAAACCGCTGAGCTTCCCATGGGAAACTTGTATGACCATGGGCAATTCCTGGAGTTACGTTCCAAATGATCACTATAAGTCCGCACACGATTTGGTCCATATACTAATCAAGATTGTTTCGCGCGGCGGAAACCTGTTGCTCAATATAGGCCCGGGTCCGGATGGCGACTGGGACATAGCTGCTTATGCAAGATTGAAAGATATTGGTGCATGGATGCAGGTAAATGGTGCAGCTATATACGAATCAAAACCGGTGGCGCCATTTTCTTCCGAGAACATATTTTTGACCCAGTCTAAGGACGAGAAGTATATTTATGTTTTTTATCTATCGGATGATAATGATGTTTTGTTGCCTCCGGAAATTAAAATTTCGGGTTTCCAATCGCGTAGAATTTCAAGTGTTCATTTGTTGGGACTGGCGGGACCCCTTAAGTGGGAAGTCAAGGGTAATTTCCTCAGAATTTCAATTCCGGCTTCTATGAGAGCCAAGAAAGTCGCTTCATACGCGGCAGTTTTTAAAGTGAGCTGTCCAACCAAAGATTAACTGTTACCAGGCTCAACACAACCATTTTCCCATATTTTCATAGTGTTTTTCGAATGGCCGAGAAAAATCGAATGCTCCCACCCGAAGGTTCTTGAGAATTTCGGCTTAATAAGGTAAATTTGTCAGTTAAATTCGCTGGGATATGAAAGGTAAATTGGCTTTAATGATTTTCGGACTATTATTTACCGTTGCCTGCTCAAAGAATAACGGAAATGGTTCTGTACCTCCAACCAACATGACAGGACTAATGCCTCTTGCTGTTGGTAATTTCTGGCAGTATGAAAAAATCGATTATGACAGCGCCGGGCGGGCGCTGGATTCTTCTACCGACGAAATAGACATCATTGGTCAAGTTTCTGTTAATGGAGCTACATATTATCAACAGACGCAAAAATCCATTACAATAAATGCTCCAAGTTTCTTTGTAAATATCGACAGCAACACCCTGGGCAAAATCGACAGTGCAACCCAATATACATTTTTGAAACGTGTGCAAATGGACAGTTCATCCGTCTTTTTTTGGGTTGATACGGTCACCAGCAGGTGCGCGGGCCACAATTATCTGTATGGATTTACAGATTCAAGTAACGTTGACGGCCATGTCTGCCTGCGCAACGTCGTGTATGTAGACGATTGCACCGGATACAACTTTGAAAACTGGATTTATTATTTTCACCCTGGAATTGGAATAGTTAGAATACTTCACTTTGTCATAAAATCTGATGGGACATTTTATCTCAAAACTTCAGAAGATTTGACATCATATCATGCGAGTTGGGGATAGATACCGATGTCAAGTTGGAGAATTCTAATTTCAATTTATCAAAATTGCATTTACCTTCGCAGCGTTTAAGCTAAACGAAATCGCTATGAGCACGGTTGATTCTTTCGAGAAAATTCCTCTTCGAATTTTTGAGACTATTGACGAGGGTTCTAAATTCCTGGCAATGGAGATTGCCGAAATGATAAGGTCAAAATCCGCAAAAGGTGAACGATGCAATTTGGGTCTGGCGACCGGATCTTCACCGAAGACTTTGTATGCAGAACTGGTAAGAATGCACCGGGACGAGGGCCTAAGTTTTAAATATGTTGTCGCATTTAACCTAGATGAATACTACCCGATTGATAATGGCGCGTTGCAGAGTTACGATCGTTTCATGAAATATCATCTGTTTGATAAAGTTGATATTGACCCCAAGAACTGTCACATTCCCAACGGCGAGTGGAAAAAGGACCATATAAAACGTGATTGTGCGGCTTATGAAGAACTCATTGAAAAGCTAGGCGGAATCGATCTTCAGATATTGGGAATCGGCACTAACGGTCACATAGGATTTAATGAACCCGGTTCAAGTTTGTATTCAAAAACCCGTCTGGTACCGCTTGAAAATTCTACACGAATAAACAATGCGCCTGATTTTCCAAGTATCGCTGATGTACCCCGGCTAGCCATCACTGTGGGTATTAGCACGATACTCAAAGCCAAACGTATTCTACTGATGGCGTGGGGCCAAAGCAAAGCTTCGGTCATTCAAAAATCGGTGGAAGGAAATCTTACGGAGCAGATTCCAGCATCCCTTCTTCAACAGCACAACGATTGCCTGTTTGTCATTGACAAATTAGCCGCCACGGATCTTACCCGGTTTAAAAGCCCTTGGTTGACAGGTGATTGTGAATGGTCGCCTCTCATAATGAAGAAGGCTGTCGTCAATATGGCTCTTAAGCTTGGAAAGCCAATTCTAAGCCTGACAAACAGCGATTATAACGATAACGGTTTGAGTGACCTCCTTGTTGAAAAAGGCGACGCGTATGAGATCAACCTTCAGGTATTTTATTTATTGCGTGACAGTATCACGGGATGGCCCGGTGGCAAACCGAGCGGAGCTAACCCATCCCTTATCGAGCGACCGGAGCCCTTTCCAAAGCGCTGTTTGATTTTTTCGCCCCATCCCGACGACGATATTATCTCCATGGGAGGAACTTTCATGCGGCTGCATGACCAAGGCCATAATGTGCATGTTGCATATCAAACTTCGGGCAACATAGCCGTTACGGACGAGTTCGTAACCCGTTTTGTAGATTTTGCCGTAGGATTTGAAGAATTATCTGGGATTGACAGTACAAAATCATCAAGAGTATTGACTGAAGCCACGGCGTATTTAAAGAACAAGCGGAATAGTAACATGGATTCAGCTGAAATTAGAAGCATTAAAGGGCTTATAAGGCGGTGCGAAGCCAAGGCTACGTGCCATTATGTTGGCATTGGCGATTCCAAAATCCATTTTCTAAATTTGCCCTTTTACGAGACGGGCACAATTGAAAAAAAACCAATGGGCGAACGCGATGTAATCATTACGATGGATTTGCTAAAAAAGATAAAACCTCATCAAATTTATTGTGCAGGTGATCTGGCAGATCCGCATGGCACTCACAAAATTTGTCTTGATATTGTTTTTGAAAGCATGAGGAGATTGAAATCTTCCGGTGAGAACTGGGTAAATGACTGTTGGGTGTGGTTGTATAAAGGAGCGTGGCAGGAATGGGATATTAGTGAAATAGAGATGGCGATCCCGATGAGTCCTGATCAAGTTCTCAAGAAACGATACGGTATATTTATTCATCAGTCCCAAAAGGACATGGTGCCTTTTCAGGGGACTGATAGCCGGGAATTTTGGCAACGCGCAGAGGATCGAAACGCCAATACCGCCAATTTGTACGCACAACTCGGTCTAACTAAGTACGCAGCAATTGAAGCCTTCGTTCGATGGCATTATTAAAAGTTTGGCTATCCTGAATTTTGCAACTTATGCCATGTTTTCTTGTTCAAATCAAAAATAATTGGGCAGCGGCTTTGGGTGATCCAAACTTCAGGAAGCGATTGATTCCTGGTTGCCTATTGCTCATATCCGTATTGTCGTCATTTCCCTTTTTTTTCCAGGCGATAGAGAAGAGGAACGGTACCCTTCTTGATGATTGGATCCTGCAACGTTTACCTTCTGTTAATTTATCAGTTGCAATCTTTGTTATCATCTGGACAATAGGTTTGCTAGCCATTATCAGGGCGATGAAAGACCCATACATTTTTCTTATTTTTTCATGGTCTTATGTTTTTGTAAGTCTTTTTAGAGCGCTTGCAATCACCTTTATACCATTGAATCCTCCCGTTGGTCTCGTTCAACTGATTGATCCTCTAAGCAATACGTTTTATGGTCATGCGATTATCACCAAAGACTTATTTTTTTCAGGACATACCTCGACAATTTTTTTAATTTTTCTGACCTTAAAGAAAAAAGAAGATAAAATACTTGCACTCGCGGCGACTTTTTTTTTGGCCATTCTTTTGATGCTTCAGCATATTCATTATGCTGTTGATATCCTGGCTGCTCCTGCTTTTACTTATTTATCATACCTGATTGGACGACGAATTGTAATTGGTAAAATCGGAAGAAATTCAAGGCCGGAGTCCGCTGAGATATTCGATTGATGCTCATAAATTCCGCTGACGGCTAAAATGCTTCTCCAAGTTGAAGGTAAAAACCATTGTTGCCTTCAGTTGCTATCCCATAGTCCAGTCTCAGATTTAGCCTTTCAGTTTTGTTTATGGCGAAACGCAATCCTACTCCGCCAGAATACTTAATGAGTTTAAAATTTAGGCCACCAAGGTCAGAAGCTACATTCCCTATGTCGCCAAATACAATTCCCCCGAGCCTCCAGAAAAGGACAGTCCGGAATTCGGATTGGAAAACAAACATATTTTTATCCCGAAATCTGCCGGCATAATAACCACGCATTTCGTTGGTTCCTCCGAGCGACGCCAGGCTTCGCAGTGGTACTGCTCCATTGTTGAAAAACCCGTATGCCTGAAGGGCCACAACCTCCTGCCTGGAAAAAACAGGTAAAAATTTTCGAACGTCTATCACGAAGTTGGTGTAGGTATGATTAGAACCGAAGATTGGTGCAAAGTGGTTGAAATAAACTTGGCAGAGCGTCCCCCGATCGGGCGAAAAGGCATTGTTCCTTGTATCATACGTGAGACTGAAGCCTAAACCCGAAACCTGGTAGCCGGTTCTTCCGATCACTTGCTCCTTATCAAAGAGGCCGCCCGAATCATATTTAAGATCGTCTACATGCTGGTATTCATAAATAATTCCCCAAAACAAACTTCTCGTCAGCATTAGTTGCGGATGCAGGTAAATATAATATTGCTTGTAACTATAATCTTCCTGGTTGCGGTCAGGGGCAATCTTGCCAATTCCCCAAAATTTATCCGGGAAATAACTGTACGATAACTGCTGGTTGATAATAAATTTCTCTGAAGGGAAGTAAATTGAACTATTGATCGCAGCAACAAATTGCCGATGTGTTGAATAAATTGATATACCTTGTATATTTGACGTCCGAGCCGCATGTTCCTTATCTTTGAAATGAAATGTAGCCGAACCCGCCGCCCCGATCGACCACCCCGTTTCTATGGAACGAGCCAAGACAGGAAAGATTACGAACCCGATACTGTCTTTTTGTCCAAATACATGCTGAAAGGATGAAAACGTAAGGATCAACAGCGAAATCAGAGAAGATGGCGTTTTTCTAAACAATCGCACTGGCAAATTTATGATTGAAACTAACTTTCCTGAATAAAAGCTGGTAAATTACCACGGAAAAAAGTAATTTTGCTATTTTTGCAGAATTATAAAAAGTTTTGTAATTTATTAAAATTGAATTCGTTAAATTTATTCATAGGCTCTGTTAACGGCATAATGTCTATCTATCCCTTAGCATAAACGCTAACATCATGAAAAAAATAGATTTTCTCAATTTCCCACTTGAAGAAAAGCTGACCCAGGCACAGCTCGAGTTTTTTGATAAGAATGGTGTTATCATTTTCAGGAATTTTATTTCAAAGGAAACCGTCAGGTTATATATAAACGAGATAAACAGAATTGAAAACCAATGGCTGACTGAAGGAAGGGACAAGGTAAATGGCGTTCCACTGAAGTTTGGGAAGGACGAAAATGGTAAAACGATTATCCAGCGCATGTGTTTTTTGTCACTTTTTAGTGATGTATTTCATGAGCTACTGCAGGATCCCCGGCTCAAGGCGCTCATTGAGTTTTTATCCCCTTACGATGGTAGGATTGCTGAAAATGAGAAAGATGGGTTGATATTAAATCATTATGTTCGGATGCCAAACAGCTCATTTACTCAAATGGGATGGCATACGGACAGCCCCCGTGATTTGTTTTTAGGCCAAAAAATAATGCCCATGCTCAATGTAGGCATACACTTGGACGATTGTCCGTTTGAAAATGGCGGTCTAAGGGTTTTGCCGGGAACTCACAAGCAAAATATGATCAAACTCTTATTTGGAAAGAAATACTTTATAGATAATAATCCGGATCATCGTGAAATTGGTTTTGATGTAAACCCTGGTGACTTAACGGTTCACGATGGAAGGCTCTGGCACAGAGCCCAACAATCACCCCATTTTGGAGAAATGAGTCGGCGCAGGGTGATGTATGTTCCAATCATTACAGGTAAATACAAACCAAAAGACGAAAACAGCAAGACACCATTTTATCATCGCCTCGCTGGTAAAGTACAGAACTAACCCCAATCCTAAAACAACTGAGTAAATAATTTTAAAAAGGTCAACATTAGTTGATCTTTTTAATTTTCCCGGGGTCTAATTCCCCTTAACTTATTGCGGAATTACTAATTTTGTTTTAGCAATTGTTGCTTACAAATTTCTCATTTATCCTACCCTGAAGGAGGCTACCCTTAATGGGCAGCAATTGAATTGCTGCCGCGTGTTGTACCTTGCCGCTTTGGAGCCTCAGATCAACGTAGTTCATTTGGAATCAACTTGAGCACATGAAACTGGCATTAATTACCGGGGCAAGCAAGGGTATTGGGAAGGCCATTGCCGAAGAATTAGCTTCTCGTAAATGCAACCTACTTCTTGTTGCAAGGTCGGCCGAGGGGCTTAAAGCAGTTGCCAGCGAGCTTCAACTTCGATATGCGATAGAAGTTGAATACTTGCCATTAGATCTTTCTGCCAAAGGGTCGCCGGAAAAGCTATTTCAATGGTGCGAATTGTTGAAAAAGGAAATCGATGTTTTGGTAAATAATGCCGGCTATGGCCTGAGTGGATCATTCACCGATTATACTCCTGATGAAAATAGCAATCTGATTCAGCTCAACATAATATCGTTGGTGCGTATAACACAGCTGTTTTTACCGGCTCTCAGAAACCAACCCCAGTCCCATATTCTTAATATTGCCAGCACGGCGGCCTATCAGGCTGTGCCATATTTGTCCCTCTATGCGGCAAGTAAATCCTTTGTCCTGAACTTTAGCCGGGGCTTGAGCCAGGAACTTCGAGGTTCAAATGTGTCGGTGACATGCGTTTCACCAGGTTCGACGGATACCGATTTTGTCATTCGCGCAAAAATCAGCCACAAGGGTCTGAAAGCAGCTCGGAAATTCAATATGCAGCCTGGAGAGGTAGCTAATATTGCTGTCCAGGCCATGTTGGACAAGAAACCTGAAAAAATTGTTGGATTTGTGAATAAAATCGGTGCGTTCCTGGCGTGGCTAATGCCGAAAAACATGGTTGAGAAAACTGCCATGAAGATTTATGAATAGCCTCCTTATTTTTTAGATTAAGGCTAGAATTGACTTTCTTTTTTAAAGTATCTTTGCGCTCCCCTGGCCCCGTAGCTCAACTGAATAGAGTATCTGACTACGGATCAGACGGTTGAAGGTTTGAATCCTTCCGGGGTCACAATTTAGGCCTCCAGTAAATGGAGGTTTTTTTGTTCGTTGTGGTACGTAATCAGGCCGATTCAAAACTTTTTCCCGGTCAACAGATCTGGAGGATTGGCGCTGTCTTTGTTTTAACTTGCAACAAAGGATACCAGCAAAAATGAGTGTTACTCCAAAGCCTCAAAAAATCATCTATATCATTCTCTTCTTACTGACGCTCATCGGTGTCGCGATTGTAGTCCGAAGGGCTACCGGCATCGTGCCTGTTATTGTACACGGCATTCGGCCGAGTGCAGAGCCAAGTAACCCCCAACTGAAAGTGTTGAAAAGGCTTGATGCAATTTTTGAACGCCACGCCTGGCTCACATTGGTCCACATTATTCCCGGCCTGATTTTTCTTTTGTCCGGGTTGCTTTATTTTACAGCAAGGTTTCCGCGGACTGCACATTGGCACGAGCTGACCTATCGTTTTTTTTGGATATCAGGAATATTTACGGGGATCACAGCCTTCATTATGAGCGTAACGATGCCGGCAATCGGAGGATTTAATCAGGCCGCTTCGACAATTCTGTTTTCATCATTATTTCTTTATTTTTTGACAAAGAGCGTTCTCGCCAAAATGTCCGATCGAAGCTTTGAGCTTCGTTTATGGTCTATTCGATCATATGGAATTGGACTGGCGATTGCCACAATACGGCCGATAATAGGAATTTTTTTTGCCACGAGCAGGTTAACCGGACTTAGTCCTGAAGAATTTTTTGGGACAGCATTTTGGATAGGGTTTTCTTTGCATTTGATAGTGACGGAAGCATGGATCCAAAGACATTGGAAATTCACTTTGCCGGAACCCTAAGCTGAATGGAGCTAAATGAGAATGATAAAATCGATGAAAAAATACGAAACCGTCGAGGAATATTTGCGATTGCAATCACCACAGTCCAGGCGAATGCTTAAGCAGATTCGAAGAACCATTAAAGAGCTTGTACCAGAGGCCGAAGAATTAATCAGCTACAACATGCCCGCTTTCAAATACCTGGGAATTCTTGCCTTTTACGCCGGATGCCGCCAGCATATCGGATTTTATCCAACGGCATCGCCCATAGTGCAATTCAAAAAAGAACTTGAAAAATATCAAACATCGAAAGGAGCGATTCAATTTCCGATCGGAGAGCCGCTTCCTTTGTCTCTGATACGAAAAATGATTAGATTCAAGAAAATGGAAAACATTGAAAATCACTATTTTAGAACTAAGGCGCGAGGATAAAATATTGAAGGCTGCTCAGTTGTCTCGCGTGCCCGACGCATTAATACCAATCTTTTCCGTGGTTTGATTATTGCAATCATTATTTATTTTCATTTACAATACTCGGTATGGCAAAAAAAATTGAAAAAATAACCCCGTTTCTGTGGTTTAATGACAATGCTGAAGAGGCGGTCAATTTCTACATTTCACTTTTCAAAAAATCGAAAATATTACAAATTACCCATTACCCTGAAGGAACACCGGGAAAACCGGGTTCAGTAATGACAGTGAGTTTCGAATTGGCGGGCAAGCGGTTCACAGCACTCAACGGAGGACCACTATATCATTTTACCGAGGCCATTTCTTTTGTTGTCAATTGCGACGATCAGAGAGAAATAGATTATTTGTGGAAAAAACTTTCAAAAAGAGGCAGTGAAATGCAATGTGGCTGGCTTAAAGACAGATTCGGTCTTTCATGGCAGATTGTGCCATCTAACCTGACTAAGCTCCTGAGTGGTAAGAATGGATCGAAGCCTGGCACAGTAATGCGAGAACTGCTTAAAATGAAAAAGCTTGATTTAAATATTCTCGAAAGAGCACACCGCCGTATGGACTAATTATTATTCTGAAAATAGGCCGTTGTTTCTCATTTGCATATTAATTTGCTCAGGAATTTCTCTTTGATCAATCCAGGGTCCATGAGGCTCTTCAATTACCGCGTCTCCGGGATTTATGCTACTTTTGGATCTTTGCAAATTTTGAATATTTCGTTTTCTGAATCAGAATATTCAATAATATTGACCGTAAGCGAAATGCAAACTTAAGGGAGCATTATGGCAATCTTAAAATTCAGGGTATACTTCGAAGAAGATGACAGTGTTTATCGTGATATTGCGGTGAAACATTCACAGACCTTCTTGCAATTACACGAGATCATCCTTAAGGCTTTTGAGTTCGATAGTAAGCATCAGGCTACTTTTTATCGAAGTAACGATCATTGGCAAAGGGGGCGGGAAATAACGCTTGAAAAATACGACAAGGCCTATAAAGCCGAGCCCCTACTTATGGCGGCGACCTTGGTAGGCACTGAAATTAAAATCCCCAATCAGAAATTTATTTATGTCTACGATTTTGGTAAGAATTGGTCTTTTCTTGTTGAATTGATTAGCGTCAGTAAGGATGGGGAGAATAAATACAGTTATCCCGCTGTTCTCAAAACTGAGGGCATTGGACCTTCGCAATATGGTACAAAGGGTCTCGTGGGGGATAAACTTGCAGAAGTGGAAGAAAAATACGATTTGACCAAGGGCGCTGAAGGATTCGGAGAGGAGGGTGGAGAAGATGAAGGGTTGAGCCAGGAAGAAGCAGGCGAGAGTAGCGAGGGTGGCGATGAAGAATTTTCCGAAGATGAGATCTGATGTCAAAATGGCCAATATCAAAGTTCTTTACAATCTCATTCGCTTTGAAAAAAAAGACAGCAATCATCATTCTCGGCCCTACTGCTGTCGGTAAAACCCCCGTGGCAGTAGACCTGGCTATTCAATTCGGAACTAAAATCATATCGGCTGATTCCAGGCAGTGTTTTAAAGAATTGAATATTGGCGTGGCCAAACCGTCAGTCGAGCAACTCAAGGCCGTTCACCATTTTTTTATCGGTTCCCATAGCATTTTTGATGAAATTAATGCATCTGTTTTTGAAAAATTGGCCCATAGCTGGGCCCATGATATTTTCGAAATGAGTGACTTCTTAGTCATGGTCGGAGGAACCGGCTTATATATCCGCGCTTTCTGTGAGGGATTAGATGAAATACCAATGGTCGAAAATGGCATTCGAAATGAACTTCGAGCTCAGTACGAAATAGCAGGATTGGATTGGTTGCGTGAGCAAGTAAAGGTCACTGATCCCGGGTATTTCCTGCAAGGCGAAAATCAAAACCCCCAGAGAATGCTGAGGGCACTCGAAGTGAAGTTGGGAACCGGCAGGTCAATTCTTTCCTTTCAACAAAACCTGGTAAAAGAGCGCGAATTTCGGGTTTTGAAAATTGGTCTGCAAATGCCTAAGCATGAATTGTGCTCGGCAATCAACTCTCGGGTGGACAAAATGATCAGCGACGGCCTGTTGTTAGAAGTTGAACGGCTTGGAAAATTCAGAAATCTGAATGCGCTCCGAACAGTTGGTTATGCGGAAATATTGAGTTACCTGGAAAATCAAATCTCTCTGGATGAAGCAATCAGTCTCATTAAGCGAAATACGCGCAGGTATGCTAGACGACAAATGACCTGGTTCAGGAAGGATCCAGAAATTACCTGGATTCATCCGGACGATAAACATAAGATCAAAAACATAACAGAATCTTAATCTCGAGATCTTTTGAATGTGATCAAATTTACCCAACATTTATCCTGTGTACGATTATTTCCAGGAAATACATTCGGAAAATTTCAGCAAGAATTTTTTTTGGGGAGTAGCAATGGCTGCCGCGCAAAATGAAGGAGCGCACAATATTTACGGAAAAGGATTATCGATTTGGGACGAGTACGCAACGAAAAGGGGTAAAATTAAGCACGGTCACAAGCACTTTGTATCCAGCGATTTTTATCACCGTTATAAAAATGACCTTCTCCTCGCAAAGGCGCTGGGGTTTAACACTTTTCGATTTTCTTTTTCATGGCCGCGAATTATGCCGGAGGGTACCGGTAAGATAAATAGAGAGGGCTTACTCTTTTATCACAGGGTGATCGACGAGTGTCTGTCTTTAGGGTTGGCGCCCTTCATTACTTTGTATCATTGGGATTTGCCGGCAACATTGGAAAAGGAAGGAGGTTGGACAAGCCATTTAATGTTAAGGTGGTTTTCGAGGTATGTGACAGTGTGTGCTGAGGAATTCGGTGCAAAAGTAAAGAACTGGATCATTCTCAATGAACCCTTTGGCTTCACGTCGCTTGGTTATCTGCTCGCACGCCACGCACCTGGCAAAAGAGGGCTTGGTAATTTTTTTCCTGCTGTGCATAATGCAGCCTTGTGTCAGGCAGAAGGCGGCCGAATAATTCGCAAACTGGTGGACAACGCCTATATAGGGACGTCATTTTCCTGTTCTCAGATTATCCCTTTTTCTGACCGCCCTGAGGATGTGCTGGCGGCCGCACGCGTCGACATTTTATTCAATCGTCTTTTTATTGAACCAACGTTTGGGGATGGTTATCCGAGGGATGATTTTATTTTTTTGGAGAAGCTGGAAATTCACAATCGTGCCTGGAAGTACAGGGAGCGCTTAAAATTCGATTTTGATTTTGTCGGTCTGCAAAACTATTTCCCAGTTGTTGTAAAGTATAACCCAATCATACCGATGCTAAAGGCATCCCAAGTAAAGGCAATCAAAAGAAATGCCCCCTTCACCGATATGGGCTGGGAAATCAGCCCTTCGAGCTTTTTTAATATTATTATGCAGTTTTGGAATTATGATAAAGTCAAAGAAATTATTATTACTGAGAATGGTGCTTTCTTTAAAGATCGAATCGTAAACGGTGAATTAAAAGATGATGGCCGGGTAGCGTATTTTAAACAGTATCTAAACGCATTGCTACAGGCAAAAAAGCAGGGTGCAAATATAAAAGGCTATTTTGTATGGACACTCACTGACAATTTTGAATGGAGCGAAGGGTACCAGGCCCGATTTGGACTGATTCACGTCGATTTTGAAACACAGCTTAGAACCATCAAAAACTCAGGATACTGGTTTCGAGATTTTTTGACGCCGAGGACCTGATGGCAAACAAAAAATCTAATGCGCCATTTTGGAACCGTAGATCGCTCCGTTGTTAAATTGTCGAAGCAACGCTAGGTTTGTGCCTGATAATGCCTGCTTCAGGCTAATTAATTCTGGGTTGTCAGCATCGTCCATCCAAATGAGATAATATGACTGCCTTAAATAATAATTGGAAATTTCAATGCTGCTTTCCTTATGGGGCATTGCCTCGCACGGCAAACCGGTAAAAAAATAAACTGCGTCATCGCCGTTCGATACGAGGGAACACCCCTTTTTAAAAAAGCCTGGATTTGCCCGGATAAAGTTGATAATTTCCGAGTCTTTGGCCCAGGGGTCTTCAGTGTAGCCAGGAACACCGGCATCCTTAATTCCATCGTAATTTTCGGCATCTGCCGCTAGCTGGTACCATTGGAAGACAACAAAAATGGCAATTCCAATGCACACCAAGACTATTCGCCTTATCCGGACTTGCCTGCGTTTGATGAATATGAAAAGCCAATACGAAACTCCTCCGATAAAAGGAATATAAGACGCGGAAAATAATCGGCTGCTTACCTGCTCATATCTGGAAATCGTAGCAGAAAAAACAATAAAGACCGCGTACATTAAAAAATAGACCGCAAAGATATTTTCCACTGAACCGAATTCAGATCGATGCCGGATTGAATAGACGAGGGTCAACACACAACCTGCGAACGCCAGGACAGCGACCGCGTAGGAAAGTACGTAGTTGTCTTTCGGCAACGGCAGCCAATCCGAAAGCACATTGCCCACGTAATAGATATTTTCATTTAAGGTTGTGACACTTTTTTCTCTGACGCCCGTTAAGGTGCCGGTCGAATGGATATTTCTGTCCAGGTTGAATAGAAGAGGAGCGATGGAGATTACCCCAAATAATACAGCTCTGGACGCCTTTTTGACAAATTTTAAAGAGGGATCGAATAAAATAAGTATCGCACCAGTTGCTGTCAACGTAATTCCGGCATAGCGGGTTACGGCGGCCATGCCGGCGATCAGGGCGGCAAAAATCAAGCCGTAAGTATTGTGTGAACGTAAATATCTGGCCAGAATAACAAAGTAGCAGAGTAATAGCAGAATAAATAGTGATTCGGACCATAGCATAGAATAAACCTCGAGCAGGCAGGGACTAATTACAATGCACGAGAGCAGTAGGTATTTGAACCATTTTGAGGGATTTGGAAATTTTTCAACGAGTAAACCACTTAGGTATATTGCAGCCATAAACATCAGGCCATTAATGAATCCTCCGAATACGAGAGGGTCAATTCCCGATATCAACATGACGCAATAAAGAAACAACGGATAAAAAAGAGGAAAAATTACCAGGGGCCGGTTGTGAAAATCTAAAAAATGGCCATGTGCCCGCAAATTTCTCGCAACGCTGATATATGTCACAGAATCCGGGGAAACCCCTATTCCACTATGCCGACAATATATCAGTATGATAAAGAATCCTACTGCTCCAGGAATTAATGCATCAAGGTTGTTCTTAGGAAATGTTGAACGCAAGACCCTTCCAAACATCGTAAGACAGGTTAACTGGATACGAATATAATCGATTACTTAATATCGCTGATCAGAGAAATTTGATGCCAGCAGTGACCAATACGGTGCCTGAATTCTCTTTAATTGTTGCAAACGTATTCGCCTTCTCTGAGAGGCGGTAAGGGAAATTTACATCTTTGGCAAGTCCCTGAACATAGGTGAGATCAATAAAAAAGCCTTTGTTCCGGTAACCAGCCCCTGCGCTGAGCAGAATTCTGTCTGCCGCAATACCAGGTTGTTTATAAGGATTGGTGCTGTACGAAAATCCGATTCGCGCTGCCCAAATATCAAATTTCAACTCCCCGCCGAGTCGAAAATTTAGACCGTTCCTGTAAACGCTTCGGATTGCTGAATTTACCGCGTCGAAGTAGGCTGCCGGCTGAGCACTATGATCATTTGGCTTGAGCTGCATGGCATGGTAAGTGACATATTCGACGTCCGCTGTCACGAACCCCCTTTGCTGGGTTACATCTTCAATTTCCTGAAATATATAGGAACCGCTGACAAGGAACTTCCATGGCGACTGCACATTATATTGACTTTGCGCTGCTGCAAATCCACTTCCTGAGTCGAGCTGTGCCGAAGTAATTGACACAATGTGAGCGTAGTTTTCTGTATTCGTCGTCATTGACGCACTAATGTTGTCGGACAGTGTGTAAACGGTTGGGGTATGAATGGCCAGGCCCAATCTGATCATCGGGGTAGCTTTAAAGATTCCACCGAATTTGAGATTAACTCCGCTGCCTTTAGATAAATAAGTTTCCTGATAGATAGATGAAGCGAAATCGTTGTTTTGATTGCCAGTGGCATCTGTTTCCACGAAGGAGAGCTGCCTCCGGTAATAAACTATGGGAACGCCGACACTTATTCCAGCGAACCATCTTCTATTAAAATTTCCGGCATATCCGAGCGCGACTTCGGTTGTACTTCCTTGCGAGGACACCTGGTTTTGCTGATTTAACAAACCGGCTTTCTCGGGAAGAGCAATAATTTGAGTCGAACCGTTGACAGTAGCCGTATCGATTAGGTAAGTATATAATGCCATTCGGGTGCCATAGGACAAGGCCGGGCTGCTAATCGCGTCGTTGATACTTAGACCAGAGGCGGAAAATTCTTCAGCAAACTGTTCGGCGTATGAACTATAATTATTTTGTCCGGTATAATAAAGGCTGTTTTTGAAATTTGCCGTTTGGTTTACTCCTATACAAAGCGTGCTATGTGTACCGTCCTGGTCCGCAAAGCTGATTACGGCGCCGGTTGCTCCCAAACCAAAACTTCCGACCGTGCTTCCATATGAAGAGGTGCCGCGGTAGTTTGTATTATTGGAATTAAAATGGAATCCGGGGCTCAATACAAATTCATTGGTTTTATAAGTTCCCAAGCCAGCTGGATTAATAAACAACGAAGATATTTCTCCGCCAAGTGATCCCATGGCACCGCCAATGGCCTGCTCCCTGGCCGTGCCAAGTGGCGTCGTCCAAGAGAGGCGAAAAGCGTCATCGGGCAATTGTGCCTGTGAACATATGGAAATTGAAATTGCAGGAGGTAGTATGCAGCAGATCCTCAAAAAAATATTCATGAAATATAGATCCGGTTACAATAAATTGAAACACCGCGAACCGCGGCGAGGGCCAATAAACAACTAATGTTGAATTGCCCAATTGCATGGTACGCTAAGCTATCTTCCTATCCGACCAAAACTTCTTGATCCTCCACCAAATGAAGAAGAGGGTGAAAATGATCTAAATGACTGTGTTCCCTGGGATCGGAACGAATTGTTTAAAGGATTGAATCTGCTGCTCGAGTTATAAAATGAGTTATTGGAAAACCTGTTATAGGAATTGTTCGTAAAGCTTGAGCGTCTGCTCGCCCCCTGGCCAAGACTTTTAAATGAGTTGGTATTATTAAGCGCAGTACCAGTATAGCTCGTGAGGGCGAAAGGATGCAATTGTGAGTAATAATTGTAAGCAGGGTTTTTGTTCACTACAACGACCCCTCCATAAAATGGATTATACAAGCCATTCCACATATAATAACTGTTCAGATAAGTTCCTCCCCACATCCCATATCCATATCCATATATGGGCATGATCAGAGGTACTCCGTATAAACCGTAGAAGCCGTAGCCGAGGCCAAACGTAGCCATATAAGGGTTATAGAGGCTATAAGGACTGTAACCGTAATAAGGTGAGTAGTAAGAATTGTCACTGGCATAATCATCAAAATATGACCAACGATTAGGATCCTGAGATTTCATCATCAGATATTGATCGTCTGCGTTTGCATTGTAATATTGATCCTGACCGGAAGTTGACCCATATTTTTGAGAAGTGCCGGGAGAATAATATACATCATCCGGGGTTTGGGCTGTTTTGTATGCGGATGAACAACTGGTAAAAATCAATGTCATACCAGCCACAATCACGTAAATATTTTTCATAAAAACGCTTTTCAAAGTTTTCAAAATGAACTCCTTACTTTTGCGCCATCTAATTATCTTCTATAAAGTTAATAAATTAATCATCGGGATCTCGAAATTTATTTTAATCGAATTGTTAACGGCCAGTTACCGGTAAATATTAACTATGAATAAAGAAATTACGAGCAGGGCGGAGGATTACGCGCAATGGTACAATGACTTAGTGATTAAAGCTGGCCTGGCAGATTATTCGGCGGTCCGCGGTTGCATGGTGATTAAGCCATACGGCTTTGCACTTTGGGAAAACATGAGAGACCAATTGGACTCGAAGTTTAAGGAAACAGGCCACCAAAATGCTTATTTTCCGCTTTTTGTACCTAAAAGCCTGTTTGAGGCTGAAGAAAAAAATGCCGAAGGATTTGCAAAAGAATGCGCTGTGGTTACCCACTACCGGTTAATAACTGACCCTGCGAACCCTGCCAAACTCATCGTTGATCCCGAAGCCAGGCTGGAAGAAGAATTGATAGTCAGGCCTACCAGCGAAGCGATTATCTGGAATACATATAAGAATTGGATCCAGTCGTATAGGGACCTGCCTTTGCTGATCAATCAATGGGCAAACGTGGTTCGTTGGGAAATGAGGACCCGGCTCTTCCTTCGGACTGCCGAATTTTTGTGGCAGGAAGGACATACTGCGCATGCAAGCAAAAAAGAGGCCGTGGAAGAAACAGAAAGAATGCTGGAAGTATATGCCACATTCGCAGAAGAATTTATGGCAGTACCTGTAATACGTGGAGTAAAGACAGCCAGTGAACGATTT
>JAJPJP010000343.1 GCA_021324175.1 Chitinophagia bacterium | reverse complement strand
TGAATGAATTTGACCGATGCGGCATCGACCTTTGTTACGAAATTCATCCGGGCGAAGATTTGCACGATGGCATCAGTTATGAAATGTTCTTAAAACATGTCAACAGTCACCCGCGTGCCTGCCTGTTGTATGATCCATCGCATTTCGTACTCCAGTGTCTCGATTACCTTTCCTATATTGACAATTATTACGAACGCATCAAAATGTTTCACGTGAAGGATGCGGAATTTAATCCAACTGGTAAGCAGGGGGTTTACGGCGGTTACCAGGGCTGGATCGACAGGGCTGGCCGATTTCGTTCTTTGGGTGACGGGCAGGTTGATTTCAAATCAATTTTTAGCAAGCTTACGGCACACGATTATCCGGGTTGGGCTGTTCTTGAATGGGAATGCTGCATCAAGCATCCCGAAGATGGCGCAAGAGAAGGCGCCATCTTCATCAGAGACCACATTATTCGTGTAACCGAAAAGGCATTTGACGATTTTGCAGGGACTGGCAGCGACGAAAATTTTAATCGAAAAGTTTTAGGTTTGAATTAAATTACCGTCCGAACAGATTATCGACATTCTAATCAATCAAATCATGAAAAAATTTTTCTTCGTAATTTCTTCTGCGTTTTTGCTCGTCGCATGCGGAGGTTCATCTGACACCAAGTCGGCCAAAACCGACAGTTCTTCCAATGCGGCGAATTCGACCGGCGTCTCCTCTGCTGATGAAAAAGGTCTGGAATTAATTGGTTCCAGCGATTGCACGACTTGTCACCGGTTGAATAAAACTTCCCCCGGAGTTGCAACCGGTCCGGATTACGCAGACGTCGCAGCAAAGTACGCGCCTGCGGCTGATACGACGATCGACCGTTTAGTCAGTAAAATAATGAAGGGCGGAGGAGGAGTCTGGGGGCCCGCATTTATGACGCCTCACCCGATGCTGAAGGAGACTGACGTACGGATCATGGTAAAATACATTCTTTCATTAAAAAAATAAAGCATACTACATATGAAACTCACATTGCTTTCATCCGCTCTCGTTGCTTTTGCCACACTTTCGTTCACGACCATCGACCGTGGAGCTAAAAAGGCTGCAGGCGATAACGCAGGAAAAGTTGGTGGCTGGATTTCTTTATTCGACGGTAAGTCGACAAGCGGATGGCATACATACAACAAAGATAAGGCGGGGAGCGCGTGGAATGTTGAAGATGGTGCCCTGCATCTAAACCCGAAAGCGAAAGAAGGCAGGGGGGACATCGTATCCAACCAGGAATTTACCAATTTTGACTTGAAACTGGAATGGAAAATCTCACCGAAAGGTAATAGCGGCGTCATATTTTTAGTGCATGAAGACCCGAAAATTGAAGCTTCTTTCGAAACCGGTCCTGAAATGCAGGTTTTGGACAACGATGGACATCCAGACGGAAAAATTCCAAAACACCGCGCGGGCGACCTTTATGACCTGATCTCCTGCTCCAAAGAAACGGTTAAGCCGGTTGGCGAATGGAACCAGGTAGAAATTATCGCAAACCGCGGTGACCTAAAGCTATTCCTGAACGGCGTAAACGTCGTTCATACCACCATGTGGGATGATGCATGGAAAAATATGATCGCTCACAGTAAATTCAAAGAATGGCCCGGGTTTGGTACATTCAAGACGGGAAGAATAGATCTCCAGGATCACGGAGACGAAGTATGGTTTCGGAATATTAAGATCAAAGAATTATAATTACAAGCATTCCGTAAAGAATTTCAAAAGATGAAAATATTATCTTTTTCCCGAAAGTTATTCTGCGGCATTATTTTGTTGATGTCGCTCTCCATGGTGGCCGCTCACCGTCCGGCGAAGCCAAGAATCTTAATTTTCTCAAAAACCAATGGATTTCGCCATGCCAGTATTCCCGCCGGCATCGCGGCAATTAAGAAATTGGGTGAAGAGAACAATTTTAATGTCGATGCGACAGAAGATTCAACTGCGTTTCGCGCGGATAATCTAGGCAAATATGCCGTTCTTGTTTTCCTGAGCCCCACCGGAAAAGTTTTCGGCCCAACTGAGGAAGATGCTTTGCGAACTTATATGAAAAATGGAGGGGGTTTTGTAGGCATACACGCAGCGACGGACTGCGAATACAACTGGCAATGGTATGGCGACCTGGTAGGCGGCTATTTTAAGAGTCATCCCAGGCAGCAAAAAGCAAAGTTTGTTGTAGTAGACAAGAATAATCCTGCAACCGGCTTCCTCCCCGATGTCTGGGAAAGATTTGATGAATTGTATAACTTCAAATATTTGAATCCGGCCATTCACGTCCTCATAAAGATCGACGAATCATCATATGATCCCGGAGACGGCAAGATGGGCGAAAACCATCCGATGAGCTGGTGCCATGAATATGAAGGCGGCCGCGCATTTTATACTGAACTCGGCCACACTGACGAATCATACGCCGACCCTCTTTATTTGAAGCATCTCCTGGGTGGAATACAATGGGCAATGGCCAGGAAATAATTTCTAATGCCCGCCGGCACAATTAGCATTTTTCCAGAGTCTGCAGTATATCTTGCAGGATGTCGTCCCGATGTTCAAGACCAACAGAGATTCGAATCAAACCGGGAGTGATGTTCACCGCCTGCCTTTCGGCATCGGTGAGCTTTGCATGTGTTGTGCTTGCAGGGTGTGAGGCAATGCTTTTGGTATCTCCAAGATTCGCCGTCATGGATAATAGCTGCAATCCATTCAAGAATTTTCTTCCTGCATCCAGCCCTCCACTTAATTCGAAACAAATAATTCCACCTCCATTTTTCATTTGCCGCTTTGCGATCTGATTTTGTGGATGGCTTGAAAGAAACGGATACTTCAACCAGGAAATTTTTGGATGACTCTCCAGGCATTGTGCGATATATAGTGCATTGGCGGCATGTCTCTCCATTCGGACGTCAAGCGTTTCCAGGCTTCGACTTAGAATCCAGGCGTTAAAGGGTGACATAGCCGGACCGGTACTCCGGCAAAACAGATAAATCTCATGGATCAATTCTTTTTTTCCAACAACGACGCCTCCCAGTACCCTTCCCTGGCCATCGATCCATTTTGTCGCCGAATGAATGACGAGGTCAGCGCCGAACTTGATTGGAGTCTGGTTAACCGGTGTCGCAAAGCAGTTGTCAACATTTAAAATCAAATTGTGTTTCCGACAAAAAATTCCTGCAAGCTCAAGATCAATAATTTCCAGACCGGGATTTGTCGGGGTTTCCAGAAAAACCATTTTAGTATTTGGGCGAATCGCTTCCTCCCAATTTTGCATATTCTGACCATTCACATAGGTGTAGTCAATGCCGAATTTCGGAAGGTACTTTGTAATGACTGTGTGGGTGCTGCCGAAAACAGCATTGCAGGAAATAAAGTGGTCCCCGCTTTTGAGAAAAGTCATGAACGATGCGAAAACCGCGCTCATACCTGACGCGACCGCGTAACCAGCCTCTGCCCCCTCCAATGCGCACATTCTGTCAACGAACTCCTGCACTGACGGATTGCTGAACCGGCTGTAAATGTTGTCATCAGTTTCGTCTGCAAAAGCCGATCGCATGCTTTCTGCGTTGTCAAAAGTAAAACTGCTGGTCAGGAAGAGTGGAGAGCTATGCTCCATTTCATTTGTCTTATCGCTTCTTATTCTGATCGCTTTTGTAATCGGATCCATAATATTGTAAGTCTTTGAAAATAGAGAGCTGAATAAAAATGTTCGCCAAAAAAAGTTGCCCTGGCCAAGCCTATTGCAGGGCGCACTTCAACTCGGCGTTACTTTCGTTTCCCAGGAGATATGACAACCGGCCTTTCGCAAGGTCGCAGCCACAGAACAGTATTTCCCCATGGAAAGTTCGCAGGCCTTTCTTGCTTTATCAAAATCGATCAAACCCGTCAGGTGAAAGATGATATGTATTCTTGTCCAAAGGGTGGCGTCTTTGCCCTGCTCCCGTTCACCAGTAACTTCCAAATGAAAATGATCGACGGTTTGTCTTTGTTTTTTTAAAATGGAAACAATATCAATTCCGCTGCAACCTCCAATCGCCATTAGCAGCATTTGCATTGGGCGTACACCGTAATTCGTCCCTCCTGTTTCGGGACTAGTATCTATTCGCACCGTATGACCGCCAGAATCCTTTGCTTCGAATCCGAATTCACCACCCCTACGGTCAACCTCAATTTTATACATACAAAATATTTTTGCAAATGTAATGCATGCATCCCCTTATTTTGCATCCTTAAATCAGAAACTGATTAATGAAGCATTTTTCTTACCAGCGGTTGTTTGAACTGGAAAGCGGCGCCACATTACCAGGTATTTCGATTGCTTATCATACATACGGAAAACTAAATGAAGGAAAGAATAATGTTGTTTGGGTTTGTCATGCCCTAACGGCAAATTCAGATCCGGCGGATTGGTGGAAAGGCCTGATCGGCGATGCCTGTCTGATTGGACCTGAAAATTATTTTATTGTCTGCGCGAATATACTTGGATCCTGTTATGGAACTACCGGGCCACTCGCCGATAATCCGGCTACAGGGCACCCCTACTACCAGGATTTTCCCACGGTCACCATTCGCGACATGGTAAAAGCGCATATTCTTCTACGTGAGCACCTTGGGATTTCGAGCATCCGGCTCGCGATGGGTGGAAGTATGGGAGGATACCAGGTTTTGGAATGGTGTCTCATGGAGCCGCAGGCTATCCGCAATATTTTTCTGGTCGGCACTTCAGCCGCGGAAAGTGCCTGGGGAATTGCGGTTCACACAGCCCAGCGTCTGGCCATCGAAGCCGACTCTACCTGGAGAGAAAAATCAGCAAATGCAGGAAAAAAAGGGCTGCGGGCGGCACGGGCAATCGGCATGTTGACCTATCGAAATTATGGCATACTGGTTCAAAAGCAAACAGATCCGGATCACGAAAAGCTCGACGGGTACCAGGCAGCCTCCTACATTAGCCACCAGGGCGAAAAATTAATGAACCGCTTCAATGCCTACAGCTACTGGTTACTGACCAAGTCCATGGATAGCCACCACATTGCTCGCGGACGGGGAAAGAGTACTGAAGATGTACTCTCCACTATTCAACAACCGGCACTGGTCATGGGAATTAACAGTGATATCCTCTGCCCGGTAGAAGAACAACGATTTCTTTCCAAAAATCTGCCCAATGCTACGCTTGTCGAGATCGACTCCGCCTATGGCCACGATGGCTTCCTTGTGGAAACAGAGAAGATATCGAGGTATCTCGGAGAATGGTTATCGACCATGGCAAGTCACTAATCTTGATTTGCGGCTGGCACCATCAATAAGTTAATTTTCCTTCGTAATAATCAAGGATCTTGGATCGAAATACATAATTGTACCTGGCTATGGCAAGGCTTACGTTTGCAGCATCAATCCTGTTTTTTGCCTGGAGATAAATATCGGATGTAATTACTCCCTCGTTGAACTTAATTTCTTTGATGCGAAAAGACTCGGCATACCCCACCACGGCATCCTTGTCAGCCTTCACCTGGCCATTCGCTGATACCAGATTTTGATAAGCCTGCTCCACGCTCTGTTGCAACCCAAGTTTGATCGAAACAGCGTTATACCTGGCGTTCTCGAGGCCGATCTTTGCCAATTTAACACCGTTCCTGGCCCTTAGCTGATTGAGGATGGGTATGGACAACTGCAGATAGAATTGGGTGTATTTGTTATTATTGAATTGATCGCCAAAGGATATATTTTTTGTCGTGAAACTCTGCTCCGGCGATATCACACTGTAGTTTGAGCCGCCGACCGTTACAAAATCCTGGGTAGTGACATTGGAAATTGATCCGGGGATACTTGCAGTTGCAGCATTCGAGTAGTTTGTATAAATGCTGGAACCGACTGACAACGTCGGATAGTATACTCCCCTGGCAACAGCGACACCCTTTTGCGCAGCTTTTATGCGCAGGTCAGCGGATTTAATGGAAGGCAGTGTATTTAATGCAACCTGGTAAATGCTGTCGGGGTTCGTCGAATAATCCGCCACCTGGAGATCGACCGACATCTTCTCGTATTGCGCATCACGCTTGTAGGGTACATTCATAAACTGGAACAAGCTGATCTTTGCGCTTTCCAGGTTATTGATGGAGATGGCGATATTCGACAAATCTGTCGCATAGGCCCCCTGCAAATCAGAGAGTGCTGAAAGGTCAAGCAATGCTCCATCCCTATTTTGAAGGTCAAGTCGGTCGAGCTGCTTTTTATCAACATCCGCCTGGGCACGCTGAATATCCAACAGGTCCTGACTGCTAACCACTTGAAGATATTGCAAAATAATGGTCAATGTAATATTCTGCTTTTGTTGCTCAAGGTCAAATTTGCTTGCATTGTAAATCAAACCAGTCTGTTTGATATAGTTTTGAGTCTGCAGGCCCTGAAACAGCACGAGATTCCCACTAATGCTATAGTTTCCCGTGCTTATCTGGGAATTCACATATTGATAAGTATAGGGGTTTAAGCTTCTTCCCGAGGAGATTCCCTGCGATCCGCTCGCATTGATTGATGGCAGTAGGTATTCCTGCGCCTGGTTTCGATTCACTTGCGCCTGCTGGCTGGAAATATCGTTTAATTCAACCTGAAGATTATTCTTAGTGGCAATATCTATTGCCTGCCGCAATGTGAGCACATCGCCAATGGCCATAGCCGCATTTTGCGAAATCGCCGTCGATACAGCCACAAAAACTATGATAAATAATACGCTAATTTTTTTCTTCATAACCATACTCTTTATAATAGGTAGTTTTAATGTTTAACTAGTGAGTTCAATTCGTCCATCCAGGAGATTGATGATACGGGATCCATAAGCCGCATTTTTTTCTGAATGTGTGACCTGGATAATTGCAACACCATCATTATTCAATTGCTGAAACAATTCCATGATCTCCTCGCCCTGACGAGAGTTCAAATTGCCAGTGGGTTCGTCGGCGAGAAGCAGCTTGGGCTTGGCGATCAACGCGCGTGCTATGCCAACCAGTTGCTGTTGACCTCCCGATAATTGGGTGGGGAACAAGTCCTTTTTTCCGACGATCTGAAATTTGTCAAGGATATCGGCTACCATTGCCTGACGCTCGGACGATTTGATGCTCTGGTAAATCAGCGGCGTTTCAATGTTTTCGTATACTGTTAATTCATCGATGAGGTGATATGCTTGAAAAACAAAGCCGATATATTGCTTATATAAGTGGGAACGTTGCTTTTCCCTGAGTGAATGGACCGGGTTGCCCATAAAAAAATATTCGCCTTCGGAGGGATCGTCAAGCATTCCAATGAGGTTAAGCAACGTCGATTTGCCTGAACCGGATGGCCCCATAATTGAAATAAATTCGCCCTCTTTTACATGAAGGTTGATATCCTTTAAAATAAAATTAGGTCTGCCGTTGATGTTGATCCATTTCGAAATTTTCCTAAGTTCAATCATATGTATTAATTATGAATTTTTATAATAAAGTTCAATTTTCCGCCGATTTGTTGCTTGCTTTTGATTTTGAAGCAACACGAAAATACATCCTTGGTCCGTAGTAGGGCGCGTCGCCAAAATCCCGTTTTAATATTTTTTCGCAATTTCGCATAAATCTGATTGCACCCTTTCATTTCATTCAGTTCTTAAGCAAATTACCGGATTGGCCACTGCTGCACGCACCGCCTGCAGACTGACCGTTGTAAACGCTATTACCACTGCAATCAGCCCGGCAATGGTAAACACCTGCCACCCAATGCTGATCCGGTAAGCAAAATCATCCAGCCATCTGTTCATAAGAATCCATGTCAGGGGAACAGCGAAAAGGAAGGCAATCGTGACAAGTCGCAAAAAATCCTTCGACAATAGGTAAAGCAACTGTGGGATTGACGCCCCCAAGACTTTGCGCACTCCAATTTCCTTCCTTCGTTGCAGCACGTTATACGACGATAATCCGAAAAGGCCAAAACACGCGATCAGGATTGCCAAAACAGAAAACAGGGTAAAAGTGCTGCCAAACATCTCATCAGATTTATATTGTTTGTTAAATTCATCGTCGAGAAAAAAATAGGTGAAAGGATCTGATGCGAAATATTTCTTCCAGGTTTTTTGAACGAATGCGAGCGACTCATTAATATTGTTGGAACCTAATTTAATTGAATAATAGTCTCTAGGATTTTCCATTAGAAGGATTATCATGGGCTGGACTCTCTTTTGCAGTCCTTCATGATGGTAATTTGCGATCACTCCAACTACCGTCAGTGTATCATGCCTGATGACTTTTTGATTTACCGCATCCGTGTCGCTTTTAAACCCGAGGAGTTTAACCGCTTCCTCGTTCAACATCACCGCGTGGTTCAGATCTGAGGTGTATTTTCTGGAAAAAGTTCTTCCAGCCTTCAGCTCAATGCCAAAAGAAGAAATAAAGTCATAGTCGACGGCCAGGTGATATAACGTGACATCTTTGCTGTTTGCAGCCAGCCTGCGAATACCGCTAGTCCAATAAATCTCGTTTCCCATAACGGATGTTGAAGCTGTTACATTATGGATATTTGGATATCTGAGCAACTCCTGCCGGAACGGCTGGTAAACGCTTTGGTACGCGGAATCGCGCACAGCAACCGAACCGTTTATCACGAGGGTCTGATTGATATTCATGCCGAGCTTCTGATGCCGCATAAAACTTAGCTGTTGATACACAACCAAAGTGCCAGCAACCAAAATTACCGAAGCGACAAACTGTATAGTGATCAAAGCCTTCCTTAGTAATACGCCGCGGCTGGTATTCTTGAATAGGCCCTTAAGAACAGTTACAGGTTCATAGCCAGACAGCACGAATGCGGGATAAATTCCGGACAAAAGACTCCCTGCGAGAAACATCAGGAGAAATCCAATCCAAAATATTGGCGGTAGGGAAAATCCGGTATAAACGCTTCTTCCCAAAAAATTGTTGAAAGCCGGCGCAACAATCGATGTAATTGCAATTGCCGCTAGAAGTGCAATAAAGTTCAACATAAAACTTTCTGTCAGGAATTGCCGGATCAGATCCAATCGAAAGGCACCCAAAACTTTGCGGACTCCAACTTCTTTTGCGCGTTCTATAGATCTCGCAGTCGCCAGATTGATATAATTAATCCAGGCGATCAAGATGATAACTATACTGATGAGAAAAAGGAATGAGACGGTCTGCCCGTCGCCGTTAATTTCAGCTTCCTGGTTGTAATTCGAATAAAGGTAAATATCGGTTATTGGAAGGAGGTGCAGTCCCACTTTCACATTGTTGGCCCTGTTCCATTCGGTATTGTTCATATGCAGGTCGCAGAACGCAGAGAATTTTGATTCGAGCTTTTGCCGATCGGCGCCTGGCCTTAGTTTCAGATAAGTATAAAAGTCGTACCATCCCCAGCTGGTTTCAGTCGCATTGGACGTATCGCCTTCCACCTGAATCCTCTTTCCAAGACTTGAATAGGATACCAAATAGTCAATAATGAGATGCGAATTTGAAGGATAATCCCTGAATACTCCGGTTATTAGATAGGATTCAATAAAACGCTGGTCCGTTGAGACCAGAGTCTTACCCACCACGTCGTCGGAACCAAAATATTTTTTAGCAAAAGAATTCGAAACAATCATTTTGCCTGGAGCGTCCAGCATCCGTTGGGAGCCGCCCCTTGGCATGTCAAGTCCCAGCATCTCGATAGAAGAGGGATCAGCATAGTAACCTTTCTTTTCGCTAAACTTAATATCCTTTTCAGGATTTGACAATAACATTTCAGCATCATGAAGCCTGCAAAAATTCTCTACTTCCGGAAATTCGTTTTTCATCGCGGGTCCTATAGCGGGGTAAATCGTCGCTGACTTCCAAGCCAGTTCGCCTTGCTGGTAGCTGTCCAGCCGAAGCCTGACAATGTCTTTTGCCTGCCTGTTGAAGCGGTCAAAGCTGCGCTCATAAGAGACATATTGGAATATTAACAGGCAACAGATTATCCCGATCGCCAATCCAAAAATATTAAGGAGTGCATATCCCTTTCGCCTGGTCAGGTTGCGAATTGCTATTTTAAAATAATTCCGAAACATCTTTTTCTGCTTTTATTGGTTGCATTTCGAAAAACTCTTAATAGATCACTCATAATTCTTAGCTAGTCGGTACTTAAACTTCTAACCGGATCGGCAATAGCCGCCTTTATTGATTGGATGCTGACGGTGAAGAGAGCAATCAAGACAGCAAGCAAGCCTGCTACCAAAAAAACTATCCAGCCAACCGGTACCCGGTAGGCGAAATCCTGCAACCAGCGGTTCATCGCGAACCATGCACAGGGAGACGCGATGAGGAGTGACAATGCGACAAGTTTTAAAAAATCGATGGAAAGCAGTCGGGTTATATTCCACAGACGCCCCAAGTACCTTGCGAACTCCTATTTCCTTAGTTCTGCTTTCGGCAACATAGGCTGACAATCCAAATAAGCCAAGACACGAAATGAAAATCGCAAGAAAAGCAAAAAGCCCAACCATGGTTTTCGTGCGTTGCTCGCTTTCAAACTTTCGCGTGTATTCTAGGTCTACAAATTGATATTCAAACGGGTAAGTCGCATTGTATTTTGCGAAAATTCGTTCAGCTGATTCCAGATTACCAGATGTTGACCGGTCTGGGTTCAATCTGATGTGTATCGTAGTGAACCATGCTCCCGGCCCTTCAGTAACGATTGGCGGAATGCGTTCGTAAGGCAATCCCATCACGTAGTCGCTGACAACGCCAACAACCTGGAAACTCTTGTGGTCGTAAGGCTCGGTAATAATTTGTCCCAGCGGCTCCTTAAAGCCCATCATTTTAACAGCAGTCTCGTTGAGCAAAACCGAATTGCTGTCCCCCGGGTATTGGTAGATATTAATATCTCTGCCCGTAATGAGATGCAGACCTGCGGTCCGGATAAGGTCAGCATCAGTGCTAAAAAGCGTGATGGTCCTATTTGTGTCGGCAGGTATTTCGTTGTGCCATCGGAGGGCCCAGGAATGCCAGCTATCCTGCGAAATTGGCACCATATTTTTGGAAACTGAAACTGCTGTTCCTGTGCTGAGTAATTCCTGCCTGATTAATTCGTAATTTCTTTCAATATCGCCAGAAAAATCGACGTGGATCAGATTTCGGTTGTTATAGCCGTTGTCCCTGTCTTCGGCAAATTGTACCTGCTTCCTTATAACCAATGTGCAAACAATCAGCATGATGGCGAATGTGAATTGAAGGACCACCAGGATTTTCCTTGGTGAGAATGTTCCCTTCACCTTCGCAAACTGCTTTTTGAAAATGCCTGCCGGACGAAAAGAAGACAGGTAGAAAGCGGGATAGCTGCCTGCAAGCAGACTTGTTGCTAGGATAAAACCGAAAGCGAGCATCCAGAAAGTAAAGCTTTTGTAAGGAAGCTGCAGCGGCGTTTGAATAAGCTGGTCATACAAGGGCAGAAACAACCGAACTAGCACGAGGGCGATAGCTCCGGAAATTAATGCCGTCAAAAAAGATTCGATGATGAATTGCAAAATCAAAAGCGCCCTGCCGGCACCGGCGACTTTTCGTATGCCAACCTCCCTTGCTCTTTTTTCGCTTCGCGCTGTAGTCAGATTCATGAAATTGATACAGGCGATGAGCAGGATAAAAATAGCAACAATGCCAAATACCCTGACGGTAGAAATGCGGCCGCCCACCGGCGCTCCATTTTCAAATTCGTTATACAAATGCCTCAAGCGAAGCGGAAAAACAAAATGGGTCCATATGTCGTTTCTACCGGATTGCTCCCTCGAAATGTTTTTTATTTTTCGGTTAAACGAAGCCGGATCTATATGCGGCTTAAGTTGAACAAAAGTAAGCGTGTTGTTGCTCAGCCAGCTGTCGTTTACATAACCGCCGCCCAACTTGACAGCATAGCTCCACGGAAGGAGAAATTCAAAATTAAATTCGGTGTTTTGAGGCAAATCTTTCAGCACACCGGTCACTGTAAAAATATCTCTGTTATCGATCAGGATTGTCCGGCCAATCGGATCTTCGTTACCATATAGCCTCTTTGCCAGCTCCTCTGTAATAGTAATAGAATTATTGGTAGCAAGTTGGTTCTTAAGTTGGCCTTCCGCCAAAGGGAAGCTGAACATGTGTAAAAAATCAGGATCGACAAAATATCCCTCCGTATGCGCAAACCGCTTGTCCCCGACGGTAATCAGGAAACTGTTAATGTCCCTTATCCTAGCTGACGCCTCCACTTCGGGGAAGTTTTGCGCCAGATAAGGGCCGAGCGGTTGTGATACGACACTGATTTCGTGGGGATGTCCATCGACATTTGAACTGAGTCCGTAAACCTGGTAAAGCTTATCCCTGTTCGCGTGAAACAAATCAAAACTGACTTCGTTTTGTAGCCATATAAAAATCAATGCTGAACCGGCCATGCCAATGGCAAGCCCTGAAACATTAATCAATGCCAGGCCTTTTGCACGCTGAATATTACGCCACGCCGTTTTGAATAAATTCCTAATCATAAAAATTGTTATCGCTCTGCCAATGCAATTCAAAAAAGAAACTGCTCGGTTATCTTACTTATACAGGCTTGATTTTACTTTCACATTTTTTTCACTGTTCTGACAAATTGCACCCCGTTTGCCAACTTGCTTCGCATGCTTCACTCAGTTCTTAAGCTTCTGACAGGACTTGCAACCGCGGCCCTGATGGACTGAAAACTAACCACAACAAGCGTTATTGCAAGCGACCCGGCTCCCGCGACCAGGAAAATCCACCAGGATAATCGGGCTCTATAGTGGTAATTCATCAGCCAGTTGGTCATAAAATAGTATGAGATAGGGATTGAAACCAAAAACGAAATGCCAACAAGGCCAACAAAATCCCTCGAAAGCAGGTTCCAGACATTGGCAGCCGACGCACCAAGCACTTTGCGGATACCAATCTCTTTTTCCCGTTGTTCTGCTACAAAAGAAGTAAGACCAAAAAGACCCAGGCAGGAGATGGCGATAGCAAGCAGCGCAAAAAAACCAGCCAGTTTACTGACACGTTCTTCATTGACGAATTTTTTTGCATAATCTTCATCGACGAAACTATAGGAGAAGGGTTCGTCGGGGTCATATTGTCTGAATACCGCTTGTATCTTTTGGACAGCATCCCTCGCGGTGAACTCGGGCCTTATTCGAAGAATGTCTACATTGCCGCTATTGCTGTCCGGCCGCTCGACGATCATGTGGAAAATAATTGGTTGCACCTCCTCGTAAGGCGAACCCATGACAATGTCGTGAATTACTCCAATGACGGTATACTTTTTATCCCACCATGTAAGTACAGTGCCTACGGGATCCTTCAGGTTCATGAACCGCACTGCAGCTTCATTTAGGATCATAGCCGAAGTATCGGAAACAAAGTCCCTTGAAAAGTCGCGGCCATTTAAGATTTTCCAATCGATCGTCTTCCCATAGTCGACCGAACCGGCCATCTGGCCGAAATCAACGGACAGGCTCGGATCCTTTCCCGGCCAACTAATGCCGCTGGTGCTGCCATACACCTCAGTAGAAGGGCTTTCGGCTTCGGCAAAGGATGCAACTACTCCCGTATGCATCAGGTCATTTCTAACCGCAGCAAAACGATTATGAATGGCGGGGGTTCCCAGTAAAACTGTAATGAGGCCCTCACGGGAATAACCTACCGGCCGGTTCTTGGCAAACTGGATTTGTCTGTAAACAACAATGGTTCCAATGATCAATGTTACGGATACTGTAAACTGGACGACGACTAATATTTTCCTTGGCAACGCAGCATTCCTGCCCGTTTTGAAGGTGCCTTTCAACACCATGACCGGCCGAAACGATGAGAGGTAAAACGCCGGATAACTACCAGCGATCAGAGCCGTTACCATAGAGAACCCGAGTCCGGCAATCCAAAACCAGGGGTTCCCCCACATGATCATCATTTGCTTGTCGGCTACCAAGTTAAAGAACGGCAGCGAAAGCAGGACCATCAATAACGCAAGAACCAAGGCCAGCAAAACGGTAACGAGTGATTCATTAAAAAATTGAAGGATCAGCTGACTTCGTAACGATCCGACAGTTTTGCGAATCCCTACTTCTTTGGCTCTCTTTTCACTCCTGGCCGTACTCAAATTCATGAAATTTATACAGGCGAGAATCAAAACGAAGACGCCAATAATACCGAACATCCAAACATATTGAATATCGCCGCCGGCATGTACGCCATTTTTAAATTGCGAATAAAGGTGCATGCGGCTCATGGGCTGGAGAAATAATGCCGGTTTTTTCCTAGCTAACTGCGGATTTACTCTTTTTAACTTGGCATCGCGGATTCTTAGGGATGCCGATGCAAAATCGGAATGATCATTAAGCTGAACGAAAAGGGTGGTGAAATTGGGCCTCCAGGGGTCGCTCATCGATTTCAGGTCATTGATTTTACTGAAGAACTCCCATGGCGCAATAAAGTTCAATCCCGAAAATGTCGAATTTCTTGGAAAGTCAACATAAACACCTGAAATTTTTAGGGGTGGCTGCTGATCAAGTCGCACAGTCTTTCCCAGCGGATTTTCCCTGCCAAACCAAGCCTTGGCGGCCGAAGCAGAAATGATGACCGAGCTGGGGTCCGCAAGCGCGTTCCGGTCTCCATGCAGCATCACCAGCGTCAGCATATCGGGGAAGTCTTTTTCGAAGTACGCCCCGACCCCTTTTAATTTTCGATTATCTATCGCCACCAAATGGTTCCCCCAGCCAGATCCCATGACCACATATTTGAAATCACTTCCATAGTCTCTTCTTAACTCGTCCGCAAGAGGGTATGGCACACTGAACCAGGTTTGTACCTCGCCGTTGTTAGTTACATTCTGAATCACCTGCGCGATTCTGCCATAATTCACGAAATTTTGGTCAAAAGACACTTCGTCATAGATCCAAAGGCTGATCAGCATCGCCACAGCCATACCCAACGAAAGCCCCGAAATGTTGATAAAAGCATTCATCTTGCTTCTGGCGAGATTTCGCAATGACGTTTTAAAAAAAATTTTGATCATAACGTGGATCTTCTGACCATCTGTGTTTTCCCATTTTTGTCATTGGTCATCCGGGACCTTCGACATTGAGATAATTTTTGAGCTTATGGCGAAAAAATCAAAAATTGCAAGATTAATAACAAATGAATTTTAATGATTACATGCGGGCGTGTTTTCTTAATACCCGATTTCTCAGTTTGTTTTATCCTGATTTACCCAACGATGTGCCGGAACTAATCTAAATGATTTACAGGAGACTAGGTGAGGTTTTTATACGAGTCAGTTCGTTTTCGATACAAGAACTGTCCGATTTTGATACAGGTTGACTCGTCCGGAAATAACTATACAGGTGAAAGAATAAATCCTGAGAATAACTATACATTCAGCTTGTTTAAAGATAAACATTGTTTTGTTCGCCGTAAAGAAGAGGCGAAGGCATGCTTTTTGAATGGATCCAGCTCGCCTCTTCAATACTTCCACGGGTTTAAAACCAGAAAGGAAAAAGGCAGGATAGCTTCCCGCAATAAGACCAACTACCAGCGGCAGCGCAACAAGACACAAGATCAGCATTGGAGTAAAAAGGTCTAGAATCGAAATTTCCTTATTGGCCAGCCTGTTGAAATATGGTATCATAGCCCACGCAATGCCGACCGATATGACCAGCGAAAGAAGGACCGTTAACACAGATTCTGAGAGAAATTGAAGAACCAGATTTTTCCTTTCGGTGCCAAGCACCTTGCGAATGCCAACCTCTTTTGCCCGGTTGGCCGAACGAGCTGTCGTCAGGTTCATGAAATTGACACAGGCGATTAGCAAAATAAAAAGAGCAACGGCTCCGAAAATGTAAACGTATTCAATATTTCCATTCGGAGCAAGTTCATACTGGTAATCAGAGTACAGGTGAATTTTGGTAAGGGGTATAAGCGAGTATTCTAAAATATTACCGGCCTTCTTGAACTCTTCCATGCTGCTGACCCTCATAAATTGTTGAGCGAAAGGGAGTACATAGCGAATGATATACTCGTCAAAGTTTATTTCGAACTTCCGGTAGTCCGTCCCTTTTGCCAATAACAGGTACGTATGAAAGTTATGACTGGTAAACTGACCCCACTGATAATTTACACTCCTCATGGAAAAAAGAAAGTCGAAATTGAAGTGGCAGTTCTTGGGCATGTCTTTGATAACTGCGGTGATTTTGTCGACATCCGTCTTGTTGTCGCCTGGAGTCTCTATCGTTTTTCCGATCACGTCCGTTGTACCAAAGTATTTTTCTGCGGTAGATTTGGTAATGACAACAGTATAGGGATCACGTAATGCAGTGTGCGTGTTGCCTGCGATTGCCGGGAAAGTGAAAACATCAAAAAAACTGGAATCCACATTCGCTATGTTTTCTTCTTTGATAAATGCGTTGCCTTTCCTTACCAGCTTATAACTGGTGGAATTATATATTCTAGTAAAGCCTTCGACCTGGGGATAGTCCTTTTTCAATACCTGGCCTGTCATATCAGAAGAAATGGCGCCGTGGATCTGGCCGCCGCCAAACCGGATGTCGGAATTAATTCGATAAATGCGCCTCGCATTGACGTTAAACCTGTCATAACTGAGTTCATCCAAAACATAAAGTGAAATCATGATGAAACAAGATAGTCCTACCGCAAGACCAATCACGTTGATCGCCGTATACGTTTTGTTTCGCATCATATTTCTCCAGGCGATTTTGAAATAGTTTTTGAACATAAAAATGAATTTCACATTGGCAAAAATCAGGTTTTAGTCGTTTGAAATGAAGCTCAGATGAAGTGGCCTCGAGAAAGCTATTCCGTGTGACTCTGACGATGCCAGCGGGCAAAAAGTTACATTGCCGACAAATAATTTACCCGGGACCAGTTTCGATTATGCCTATTCTGTGCGCAGATTCTTTACCGGATTGGCGATTGCCGCTTTCAGAGCCTGCGCTCCAACGGTTATCAGTGCGATGAGCGCAGCCAGAGCGGCAGCCCCGATGAATATCCACCAGCCAAGACCAATGCGATAGGCGAAATCTTTCAACCAGTTGTGCATCACAAGGAATGAAATCGGGAATGCAATTAGCGCCGCAATTCCGATAAGTTTAAGGAAGTCGCCGGACAATAAAGCCACGATACTCGGGGTACTGGCGCCCAGCACCTTCCGGATTCCAATTTCTTTGATACGCTGAGAGATAGCAAAAGCGGATAGACCGAAAAGTCCAAGGCAGGCGATTGAAATAGCAATACAAGCAAAAATGACAAAAATCGTTCCCTGCTTTTGCTCGCTGATATAGAGTTTGGCAAACCGTTCATCAAGGAAATTAAATTGGAAGGGCGCTTCGGGAAACATTCGACGCCAAATTCTCTCAAGGTATGCCAATGTTGCCGGTATGTTGGAACTTGACAATTTAATGGACAGGTTGTTAAAATTGCTATATCTGGCGGGAGACATCAATAAAACCATGGGAACAATTTGCTGATGCATTGACTCAAAATTAAAATCGTTGAAGACGCCAACGACATGTCCACGCTGGTTACCATACTTGAAATTCCTGCCGATGGCATTTCCTGGCGCTTTCCAGCCCAACGCCCCAACGGCTGTTGCATTGATAAGAAAGCTTGCCGTGTCAGTTGAATATTCTCTCGAAAAATTCCTTCCTGCGAGAAGTTTTATGCCATAAACCGGCACAAAATCATAGTCTACTTCAACGTATTTGATATCCGTATTGGTCGGTCGCAAAGAGTCACCGTCCAGGGTGTATGCGCCCATATCGTCAAGCAGTCTTCCCGTCGGCACTCGTGAAGACCGTCCGACCGCCTTGAAGCCGGGGTTTCGTAAAAGTTCGCTGCGAAGCGCATCATATTGCTTGTTCACGTCGTCGCTATAAGGCATCACGATTACCTGTTCTTTGTCATAGCCCAAAGATTTCTCCTGCATGTAACGCAACTGGCGAAATACGACCGCCGTTGCGATAATTAAAATGATGCTGATGGCAAACTGTGCTGTCACGAGTACCTGACGGAACGAAATGTTGGCAGATCCTGTTTTGAATAGCCCTTTGAGTGTCTTTATCGGTTGGAAGGAAGACATAAAGAGCGCAGGATAAACTCCCGAAATCATTCCAATCAGGAAAGGCGCAATGAGAAGACCCACAAGAACGGGCCACCTGACCAAAATGGCTGCGGAAAAATCCTGATTGGCAATTTTATTAAGCCAGGGCAAGGCAAAGAAAGCCAATACACAGGCGAAAATAATCGCGATCCAGCAAAGCAATATGGACTCGCCCAGGAATTGAAGGATTAGTTCCTTTTTCTTCGCGCCGATGACTTTCCTTATTCCGATCTCACGCGCGCGCAACGCAGACCTCGCAGTCGATAGATTCATGTAGTTGATGCACGCGATCAGGAGGATAAAAAGTGCAACAACCGAAAAAATATATACACGTTTGATATCACCGTTCGGTTCCGCTTCATAATCCGTATGAGAATAAAGATGGATATCCGTCAACTTTTGCAATCCCAATGATGTGAATCGTGAAGGATTTTGACCGTTGTAATCGCGGTGGGGCATGTGCCTATCAAGGAACGCAGGGAATTGCGAGATCATCCTTTTGACAGGATAGTGATCGGGCAGCAACAAGTAAGTAAAAAAAGAATTATTACCCCAGTTTGTCCGAAGATTTTCTGCGCCGTAGACTGCTGAGTCATTCAGGGTGTTGAAAGCAATAAGGAACTCCGGATGAATATGGGAGTTTGGCGGGAAAGGCTTGAATACACCTGAGACTTTAAGGTCGAATTGGTTGTTGAAACGAACACTTTTATTTAGCGGGTCTTCGTTGCCGAAATACTTCTTAGCCATTGGTTCATCAAGCATGACAGTGAATGGCACACTCAAAGCATTCGCCGGATTTCCTTCCATTAATTTCACAGAGAAAACATCAAACAAATTTTCATCTGCAAAAAACACGTCCTCATTGAAGAGTTTATCCTTGTATCGCACAGCAACATACCCGTTATTCAGAATCCTGGTCATCTTTTCAATGTCGGGGAAATCGTTTAACAGGTAAGGCGCAAACGGCGGTGAAATGGTGCTCAGCCTGAGCGACACATTGCCGTCCTGGTTATTAAAAGTTCTTGTTACCCGGTAAATCCGATTGGCATTTTTGTTGAACCTGTCATAGCTTAGTTCATTCAAGATGTATGCGAGGATGAGAAGACAGCAGGTAAGTCCCACCATAAGTCCGAACAAATTGATCGACGAAATGACCTTATACCTGAGCAGGTTCCGAAAAGCAATTTTGATATAATTTTTCAACATAAGAGACCAATTCCACCAAACAAATATACAATTCAATGCGAGTCGGCGAATGCGTTTGCCATACGTAGAATCATCTATGCGGTCAATCGCTTCGGAGACTTTTGACTGGATTAGCCAGCGCAGCCCGCACGCCATGGGCGCACACGGTCACCATCGCTAAAATCAAAGTGAACGAGCCTGCAACTGCGAAAGCTACCCACCCGATGCCGGTCCGGTAAGCAAAATCCCGCAGCCAGCCAGACATGGCCCACCAGGCGAAGGGAAATCCGATCACGATTGCAATTGTCGTCAGTCTAAAAAAATCGTATGATAAGGCAATGACAATATCTACAACCGAAGCCCCGAGTACTTTTCGTATTCCGATTTCCTTTACCCGTTGCTGGGCTGCGTATGCAGACAGGCCGAACAGCCCAAGACAGGCCAGCACGATGGCAATCGAGGCAAATAAATTCATCACGCTCCCCAGACGAATTTCTGCGTTATACAGGCTTTCATAGTCATTATCCATGAAATGGTATTCAAACGGCCGGCTGGGAACCAGTGATTTCCATTTGGATTCAATAAATGCCAGCGTCTGTTGAACACTCCTGCCGCTAATCCTGACGAGCATTTCCCTTCCGCGCATTTCCGGAAACAATACATAAGCCCTGACGGGATCATGCAGCGATTGAAAATTGAAATCACGTACGACTCCCCTCACGTAGCCTGGTCGGGAATTGTCAAGGAACATCTTTTTGCCTAAGGCTTCTTCAGGGGTCCAGCCCAGCTGCTTTGCCGCTGTTTCATTGAGAACAAAATGATAAAATCTGTTTTTCGAATCGGTAGGAGACGCATCTATTACATCCAGGTGCGTGAAACTTGTGCCTGCCAGCAGGTGCAGCCCGGCGGTCGCAATATAATCCTCATCGGCCGGATTGGCAAATACTGCAATCTGTTGATTCTCCGGCATACTGGTCGATCTCATATTGTAGCCGCCGGCGCCTTCCACCGGCGAGCGTACGCAACGCGAAACATTAAGAATGTCCGGATTGAGTTTTAGCTGCTCCTTAATGAAATCGAGCTTGCTTAACATTTCCTGGTCCATTGGCAAAACAATGACATGTTCGCGGTCGTACCCAAGGTCTTTATGCTGGATCAAGTGCAACTGTTTTTGCATGATGATCGTGCATACGATCAGAAAAACGGAAATGGCAAATTGAAAAACAATCAGTGATTTTCGTAGCAATTGTCCTGAAGGCGAATTGCGGAATGTCCCTTTAAGGATCTTCACTGGTTGAAATCCCGACAGGACAAGAGCGGGATAGCTGCCAGCGCCAAGGCTGACAACGACCGCAATGATTAAAGAAAAAGAGACAAAAGGCAACGAAAAGAGAGTTGCAGGCTTCAGCGATTTTTGTGAGAGCTGGTTAAAATAGGGTAACAGTAACCAGGCTAAAAACAGGCTTATTAGCGTGGCCACCAGGCATAGGACAAACGATTCACTGATGAATTGCCAGAATAGTTGATATTTTCCAGCGCCAACTACCTTTCGCACGCCAACTTCTCTGGCTCGATCTATCGATCGTGAGGTTTTCAAATTGACGTAAGTCGCACAGGCAATAATCAGGATCAATAGGGCTACACCTGCAAGAATGTAAATATAAACGATGTTAGTATTCGGTTCGAATCCACCGTATGAGGAGTAAAGGTGGATTTGCTCAAAAGGTTCCAGGTAGAAATTCACCGTCGCACCCTGGCCCTCCATTTCTCTTTTCATGAATGGCGGCAACTTTGCCTGAAGCGACCCAATGGACTGCTCGTTCCGGAGCAAAAGATACGTCGTGTAGTTTGCATCCCAGTATGTTTTCTCGTATTCTTCGCCGAGGCCAAGTGACGAAAATGAAGCCAGGAAATCAAACTTGATTTGGGAATTGGTAGGGCAATCCGGCAGAACGCCGGTTATCTTATATGGATTACTGTCGTTGCTGATTTTTAGCACCCGTCCTAGAGGATCATCGCTGCCAAAATATTTTCTGGCCGCGCTTTCGGTCAATACGACGCTGTAGGGAGAGGATAATGCAGTCTTAGGATTGCCTTCCAGCAATGGAAACGTAAATATGTCGAAGAATGTAGGATCAGCATACATGAAGTTTTTTTCATCAATCAGCTTGTCTTTATACCCCACAATTCTCGATTGTTCTGTCATTCGTACCGCAGATTCGACTTCCGGAAAGACGTGTGTAAATACTTTGGCCACCCGTACGCTGGTAAAATTGCCTTTGTTGGATTCTCCGCTTCCTGCAAAATTATATTCCATAATCACCCGGACGATTCTGCTTCCTTTCTGCTCGAAAGCATCATAGGACACCTCATGTTTGATGTAGACAGCAATGAGAAGGCAGCTGGTCAGGCCTATCGCAAGACCAAAAATGTTGATCACCGAAGAAAGTTTGTTCTTCCTCAGGTTGCGGAGCGCAGTTCGGAGATAGTTTATTAGCATAACAGAAGACCTTAGAATTTCACTATTCATCATGGCAGCCCGCAAGCTGACCGTTCCTGGTAAAGTCGGCTTTAACTGTTGCATAAGGCGCCCGGAGGAATGGTATACCAACAGCAGTACTTCCCGCTAAGTTCCCGACACCTTTTACGCGATAAATGTTTTTAGCCTCAACATCTAACTTGTCGTAGCTAACTTCATGAACTATAAAGAGAAAAACCATCAGACAGCAGGCCCGACCCCAACCGTTAGCCCCAGGATATTTATCAGCGAAAAAATCCGCTGCTTCCGTACATATTTGACTATTCTTAAGCGCCGGTCATATATTTTCAATCAACTTTTAATGAAATGAAAGTGATACTTTTCCGCCTCCCGCATCAGCCATGACTGGGATTCCGCCGCCATTCAAAGTTCCCTCGACCTTATTTTCTTTGATCGTTCCGCTGAATTTTTCAAAGGACTCGGTGCTGATCTTATCCCCGTAAAGTTTGAGGTCATAACCGATATTCTTTGGAATCCTGAGGTCGATATTTCCGCCGGAATTATTCAGCCTGATGTATTTACCCACTTGGGCAATTTCAGCATCTATATTGCCTCCGCTGGTTGATGCGTCGACGCTACATGACAATTGTCGAAGGCTAACTGATCCGCCTGAAGTGTGCGCACTCAATTCGCCACTGATATTCTTACCATCTACGGAGCCGCCGCTTGTATTGGCTTTAATGTCGCCGTTCAGATCGTGTAGTGACAGTGAACCGCCCGAAGTGCTAAGTTTAATTTTGCCTGTGCAGCTTGTCGCTTCGATACTTCCGCCGCTCGTGCCCAGATCGATATCGTCCTTCGAGTCGGATACATCAATGCTGCCACCGGATGTTTCGCCGGTTATTTTGCCAACGACTCGAGATACCGTCAAACTGCCACCACTTGTTGAAAAATCTTCGGTTCCGTTTAAGTTGCCAAGATAAATACTACCGCCACTTGTCGAAAGGTCTGTGGACGCATTTTGTGGCACATAAATTTTGAAGGAAATGCTCAGCGCATTGTGCCAATTTGAGATCCGGATTTTGTTTTTGGCAATTGCAGTCAATTTGTTGTTTGATGCGGATATATCCCGATTATAATATTCTTTTAACCGCTGATCGATTTCGTCTTTAGGCAAGTTGCGCCCATTACTTGAAGTAATATAAACTTCTATGCGTGGTTGATCACCACCCCCTCTCACATCAATGCTTCCTCCCGATGTTTTGGCCTCGACATTCTTGATGGCATCATTGGCCAAAGACTTTGTCATGTATAATGTTTCGTGATTGGAGGATTGTGCATGTATGATCGCTACGGCAAATAGGCCTAATATCAACGCAAGATGCTTTTTCATATTGATGTGCTATTTATTGATTACAGAATTAATTCGCATGGCATTTATTCACTTCTTAAGGTGTTTACCGGATTTGTCAATGCGGCCCGAAGCGCCCTGTATCCCACGGCAATCCATGCAATGCATACGGAGCCCGCAACGGCCGTCAGAAAGATCGAAACGCCAAGATCAATGCGGTAGCTATAATCCAGCAGCCACCCGTGCATGATAAAATAAGCTATTGGTGCAGATATCACAAACGCGACCAGGATCAACAAGGTAAATTCTTTGGAAAAAAGGTAAATAATATGCCGGACCGAGGCGCCGAGAACTTTTCGAATGCCAACCTCTTTGGTTCTTTGCACCGCCATAAACGACACCAGCCCATGCAAGCCAAGACAGGAAATGAATATGGCCAACGCGGCAAAAACTTTATACAAAATGGACAATTGGTTCTCCTGCTTGTAAAAATTCGAGATGGTATCGTCAAGAAAATGGTATTCATAGGCGTAGTCGGGAAATGCGGTGCTCCATAGCCTTTTGATGTAGGCAAGGCTGGCTTTTTCGCTCGCTGGCCTCATTTTAATATTGATGGTTTGATAAATGTCCTTCCAGGTGCTGAGGATAACGGCTGCCATCGGCCGCTTCAGTGAAAAACAATTGAAATCCTTAATGACGCCTACAATTCGGGCGACTTTGCGGCCATTCCACAAACTGATCTCTTTGCCGAGGGCGTCCTGGGGCCTGCGAACGCCGAGCTTTTTTAGGAGGGTCTCGTTGACGACAAACTCCCGGATCGTGTCCGAAACATAATAAGGTCGGCCTGCCAGGAACAGCAGACCATACGTCTTAAAGTAGGACGCATCTGCCCATTTCAGGTTTGCGCTGAAATCCGTTTTTTTTGCTGCACGCTCATAGGTGAAATCACTATTCCAATTGTCCTCCGAAGCCGGACTTGCAAAGCTGAAACTTACATTCCTGATGTCCGGGTTATCCAGCAGTTCATCTCTTACAAATTCCATTTTTGTTCTGCTGACGCTGTCACCCGGGAACGGCACATTGACAACGGATGCCTTGTCAAATCCTAAGGAGGCGGTTCGGAAATAGTTCATTTGACCCACAACTATCAGCATGCCGATGATAAGGATCTGGGCGATTACGAATTGAAGCACTACCAGGATACGCCGGAGAGAAAGGCCGCCCGCCATTCTCGCAGTGATCCGGCTCTTCAGTGCTGTGATGGGATTGAAACGCGAAAGAACGATGGCGGGATAGGTTCCTGATAATAGTGTAACGGCTGCCAGGATGATTGCAACGAAGAAGAAGAGCAAGGGATCTGAGTCAAAACTAACGGCCATCCTTAGGTCCAGAAGCCGGTTCAGAAAAGGAAGAAGGACAATTGCCAGGCAAAGCGCGAGCCCGGTTGCCACCAGCGTGACCAGGAAAGTTTCACCGAGGAATTGCATGCCCAGCTGCTTGCGGTTACTTCCAAGCACCTTCCTTATTCCGACTTCCTTGGAACGATTGGCCGCCTGGGCTGTCGCCAGGTTGACAAAATTCACCGAAGCAATAACAATAAGAAACAGCCCGATTAATGACAGGACGTTAATTAAATAGCGGCTGAATGTGTGACCTGAAAAATTTCCGAACCGGTTGTCTGAATGCAAATCGCCGAGTGGCTGTGCGATCGGCGCATCTGCAGCATATTCCGGCGGCTTATATTTTTTTGCAAAGGCCCTCAGTTGACCATTGAATTTCGTGACGGGCAAATCCGGCGGCAAGACAACGAAGGTATACGCATCGCTAAACGTGCTTACCCAGTCCTTCAGGTTGTCTTTAATGAAGGTGTTCCGGAGTGCAGAATATGATACAACGATCGCGAGAGGAAAATCCGAATTGGCCGGTATATTTTTCAAAATACCGCAAATCTTGTATACCGTTTTGTTGTTGAATTTGAAAGTCTTTCCAATGGCTGTTTTCCAATCGCCAAAATATTTTTCGGCCATTGCCTGGGTCAGGACGGCTGAAGCGGGATCTTTCAGGCAGGACTCGGCATTCCCTGAGAGCCAGCCAAAATCGAACATGGAAAAGAATTCCGGCTCCGAATAAAAGAAATTCTCCTCGTTGAATTTTTGCTCCTGTCCTCCGGTAACAATGGTCACCTGGCCGCTATTCTGAAAAATCGAGGCAACTTCTCTGACCTGCGGAAAATCAATCCTGATCTGAGGACCTGCCGGGAATACGCAACCCGCCGAATATACTATGCCGTCCTGGCTGTGTAATCCGGTTCCCAGCCTGTAGATTTGGTTTCTTTTATGATGGAAATTATCAAAGCTCGTTTCATAGCGAATGACCAAAAAAATAAGCATGCATGCGGCGATGCCAACGACCAAGCCTGCAATGTTGATCGCCACATAGCCCTTATTGCGTAATAAATTCCGTAGGGCAGTTTTAAAATAACTGAAAAACATGGCTATACTTTTTCCTTTACAAAAATTAGCCTATGCGGCAAAACCCGATTGCGAAGTGTGTAGCAGACTTATATAGCGGACTTATGTTAGTACAGGTACTTTAAATCAGGATATTCTCGGTAACTGTCTGACCGTCAAGCATTCGAATAATTCTGTGACTATAGCCGGCATCATGTTCGCTGTGAGTGACCATGACGATAGTTGTGCCTTGTTCGTTTAATTCAGTTAGGAGTTGCATGACGTCGTTCCCGTTATGGCTGTCCAGGTTTCCAGTAGGCTCATCTGCAAGTATCAGCTTGGGCCGGTTAACGACGGCCCTGGCAACCGCGACACGCTGTTGCTGCCCACCAGACAATTGTTGAGGGTAATGATTTCGACGGTGCATGATTTGCACTTTGTCAAGCACTTCTTCGACC
>JAJPJP010000212.1 GCA_021324175.1 Chitinophagia bacterium | reverse complement strand
TCAGTCATCACCAGCGCAAGCTCGTCCCATTGATCAGCAACAGCTCTCAATTTAAGCAACAGCTGCTGGGCGTAAATAGAGCCGCTTGCGCCAGTTATTGCAACAACAATTTTGTTCATGGCGACGTTTTTAAGACTCAGACACAAATATAGACTTACCATGCATAAGGGTAGAACTCTATTTTTTATTGGTTCCGCACTAGTTTTCCTGAGCGCGGGCCCGGCAAACAAGGCTAAAGTTAACTGGCTAAGCTTTTCAGACCTGGCCGCCAGTGAAGCAAGGGAGAAACGACCCGTTCTGGTTGACGTTTTTACTGAATGGTGTGGATGGTGCAAAGTAATGGAAAGCAAGACTTATTCAAACAAAAAAGTCGTGGATTACTTGCAAACCAGATTCTATGCCGTCAAATTCAACGCTGAAACCAAGGAAGATGTAATTTGGGAGGGGAAGACTTTCCGCTATAACGCCGACTACCGTTGCAACGATCTGGCAATTTACCTTACGCAGGGACAATTGGCATTTCCAACAACTGTCATAATTCCGTCACAAGGAGCCCAGCCCCAAGCTATCGCGGGATACCTCGCCACAAAGGATTTCGAGATGATTGCCAAATATTTCGGCGAGGGTAAATTTGGGAAGGTTCCCTTCGAGGAATACAGAAAAGACTTCAAAACCACCTGGTAATTAGAATATTTACCATTGGGTAAAAATCCATTGTGTCGAAATGACACTTGATAACAGTCAATTTCACATTTTTTTTAAAAAAAAGCACAGGTTCGGTCATTGATTACACATTAAGCCCTTATCTTTGGTTTTTCATAGGATAAGGTTTAATGGTTAATGGTATTTGATTAGTACAGCCCCGCTTTGCGGGGCTTTTTTTGCGGGTTATTTTTTGATGGTAAATCTCAGGGACCATGCGCAATGAAGCCATTAATAGTAGTATCCAATGCATCTGTCCAGCTTTCCGGTTGGACAAATACGTTATACAAAAACTTGCCATTTTGATTGCAGAAATTTTGCCTGGCAACTAAATATCCAGGAATTTACGACCAATATTATTTGCCCCGCATGGTATTAGCAGAAAGTTGTTAATTCTGCCCCATCATGCTTCTGCCATATGTGGAATGGCTTCCACTTTGTATTGGCCGGCGTCAAGTTTCTTTTTTGTTTTTTGAAAGGCATCCAATGTCGACAAAATATCCTCATCAGTGTGTACGGCTGTGGGAATTAATCTGTAAATAATATGGCCTTTGGGGATGACAGGATATACGACGATAGAGCAAAAAATGCCGAATTGTTCCCTCAGATCCATTACCATAGCCGTGGCTTCGGGGACATCTCCTTCCAAGTAAACTGGCGTGACCACAGAATCAGTCTTTCCTATATTGAAGCCTCGTTCAACCAGTCCGTTTTGCAACTTCTTTGCATTGCTCCAAAGTTTGTCTTTTAGTTCAGGATGATTTCGAAGTAATTCCAGGCGCTTCAAATTACCAATTACGAATGGCATTGGCAAGCTTTTAGCAAAAATCTGGCTTCGAATGTTATACCTGATATAATCAATAATAATTTTCTCGCCTGCTACGAATGCCCCAATTGAAGCCATTGATTTCGCAAAAGTGGAAAAATATAGGTCAATTTCGTTTTGAACTCCCTGCTCCTCACCCGCACCTGCTCCAGTCTTGCCTAATGTGCCAAAACCATGGGCGTCATCCACTAGGAGTCGAAATTGATAGGTGTCTTTTAAAGCGGCGATTTCCTTTAATTTCCCTTGGTCCCCCGCCATGCCAAACACTCCTTCCGTAATTATTAAAATACCCCCGGCTTTCTGCTTGTCAATAAGCGCGGTGGCTCTTTGTAGCTGTTTTTCACAATCATCCACATCGTTGTGCTTAAATACATATCGATGCCCCGGGTGGAGGCGGAGCCCGTCTATTATACAGGCGTGCGACTCGCCGTCATAAACAATGACATCATGGCGACTGCACAGTGCATCAATAATACTCACCATTCCCTGATAACCGTAATTAAGCAAAGCCGCATCCTCTTTGTAAACAAACGCGGCCAGCTCAGATTCAAGTTTTTCGTGATTATTGCTATTGCCGCTCATCATCCGCGCTCCCATCGGTGTAGCAAGTCCATACTTCGCAGCCGCCTCCGCATCTGTCCTTCTTACTTCTGGGTGATTAGCAAGACCAAGGTAATTATTAAGGCTCCACACAATCATCTCCTTACCCCTGAACTTCATTCTGCTACTAATTTCACCTTCAAGTTTCGGAAAGGCAAAGTAACCATGAGCCCGTTCACGATGCTGCCCAATCGGTCCAAAATGCTTGTTCAACCTTTCGAAAATATCTGCCATGTTTGAATTGTTAAGGATTTTAAATGCCGCAAAGGTAGCGCTTTTAGCTAATCTTATCAAGGTCGTGAACGAAGTGCAGGTCATCAAAAATCCAAAATGGTCAGATGAATAAAGGATTTATTGGATTGCTCATTTGAATGCATTTGATTCCAAAAAAAATCAACATACGTCTACGCTGCTTGTTCACCTTCGTCCTAATCGTATTTCATTGTTTTGTTTTCGCTCAACCTGATCCCGGATGTCGGACTAAGTCACCCAAAACTGATTGTTGGCAGCCAATATCCAAATCATCATTCGCAAAGGCGTTAATCATTCGGCTCGGCGAAGCCATTCGCGAAGAATGCTCCGCCCTTTGTTCACATTTCGTGGATAAATGATTTGTGAAAACGCATTTAAATGAACTCAATTTTTTTGGGTTCCGTTATATTTGCCGTTGATCAAACACTGTGTAATTGTGCGATTAAAAAGTTTGGAAATTAAGGGATTTAAGAGCTTTGCTGACAAGACCCACATCAATTTCGACGAAGGTGTTACAGGCATTATCGGCCCTAATGGCTGCGGGAAGAGCAATATCGTCGATTCGATCCGGTGGGTTATTGGGGAGCAAAAGATTAGTCACTTGCGTTCCGAAAATCTGGATAGCCTGGTTTTCAATGGATCTAAGAGCCGCTCTGCTTCAGGATTGGCCGAAGTAAGCCTTACATTCGAAAATACCAGAAATCTATTGCCGATCGAATTTAACACAGTCACGATCACGCGAAAATTTTATAAGAGTGGTGAAAGTGAATACAGGCTCAACGACATTTCTTGCAGGCTTAAGGATATTCAAAACCTTTTCATTGATACAGGAGTTACCACAGATTCCTATGCTATCATTGAGCTGGGGATGGTAGATGACATCATCAAAGACAAAGACAATAGCAGAAGGCGAATGCTTGAGCAGGCCGCAGGTGTTTCAATTTATAAAACCAGGAAAAAAGAGGCCAAACAGAAACTTGAGGCCACTGGACTTGACCTAGCGCGAATTGAAGACTTACTTTTTGAAATAAACAATCAGCTAAAAACATTAGAAGGTCAATCCAAAAAAGCAGAAAAGTATTATGAACTTAAAAAGGAATACAGGGAAGTAAGTATTGAATTGGCAAAGGCATCCCTGGAGGGCTTTAATCTCACCTACCAGAATCTCAGCGACCAGACAGAGGATGAAACTAATAAGCGTTCACGATTGGATGCGGCAATTGCCCAGGATGAAGCACGCGTAGAAAAAGAAAAACTTTCATTGTTGGAACTAGAGAAAAAGTTGCAGGAAATGCAGCATGCGTTCAATGACCTGCTACAACAACTTCGCATTAAAGAAAACGACAAGAATCTTGTATCCCAGAAATTAAACTTTCTTAATGAAAAGGAAACCGGTATTCGCGAATTCCTTGCAAAAAGCGAGGGCCAGGTCCGGATTCTCGAAGAAAGTATCCTGTATACCAAGAAACAGGCTGCCGATGAAGAAAGCAAATTTTATGACCTGGAAAACAATCTTGCTCAATTAAAAAGCAAAGTGGAGGATTTTCGCAAAATATTTGAAGAAAAGAAGTTGGTTACCGAAGCACTGCGGAATGAAAATGCTCATATTCAGAGACGGCAATTTGATGCTGAAAAAACGGTTGCGGTGGCCGATACCTCCATTCAAAATCTCCAGGAAACGATTCAACAGCTTGAAGAAGATAGCTCCCATCGTGGGCAGCAGTTGAACCGTCTGACAGATGATTTGACGGCAAGAAACCAGCAACTGGAAGAAAAGAAAACCGAACTTGAGCAGCTGCAGCATCATCATGAGAATACCAAAGAGCAGATTCTGGTGTTACAGGAACAACTAGAGCAGCTAAGGAGAATTCTGTCAGAGGAAAATCGTAAACTTGACGCAAAGGTGAATGAGCACGACTTGCTGAAAAGCCTTATTGATTCGATGGAGGGCTACCCGGAAAGCGTAAAATTTCTTCATAATAATCCTGACTGGAGTTACTCATCTCCAATCCTGTCGGACATAATCTATGTTAAAGAGGAATATAGGACCGCACTCGAAAATGTGCTCGAGCCTTATCTGAGTTATTACATCGTGAATAACCTTGAAGAGGGACTGCAAGCGATTCATTTGCTTGACGAATTTAAAAAAGGCAAAGCGAATTTTTTCCTGCTTGATAAAATTGCTGCCGAGGCGGAAGAAGCTTTTCATCAACCGGAAAGCACCATTCCCGCTATGCAGGTAATAGAGGTCGATTTGAAATATAAACGTTTAGCCGAATATCTGTTGCATAACGTGTTCATCGCCGAAAATGAAGAGGCGATTCAAAATAGCAACGGCGCAGTTGTCCTCGAAAAGAACGGAAAATATGTCAAAGGAAAATACTCACTGACAGGGGGAAGCATAGGCTTGTTCGAAGGAAAAAAAATAGGTCGGCTAAAGAATCTTGAGAAACTTTCCGAAGAAATTACTCAACATCAGGAGGAAGTTTCAACGATAAAGGACGAAATCCAGGCCAAGCATATTGAAGTAATTACGCACAACGAAAGATTAAAGGAACAGGCAATCAGTCAAACTCAAGACGATATCAACCGGTTGTCCAATCTTTGTTATGGCTTCCAAAACAAGATGGAAAACATCCGGCAGCAACAGATGTCGGGTGGGGAGCGTATTCTAGAATTGCAGAGCAGCCTTGGTGAAACTATACGTTCAGTCGAAGGAACACGGACCGAGTGGATGCACCTGGTGGCAACCGCCAATGAAATTCGTAATAAGATAAAGGTGGCAGAAGAAGAGCAACGGAACGCGTCACTGACTTATGACCAATCCCGTTCGGAATTCAACGAATATAACCTGCAGGTTACCCGGCAACAAAGTAAAATTGGGGCCTTGAAGCAGGAACTGGATTTCAAAGAGAACCAGCTGGGAGAATTGAGAAGCCAGGTCGACCTGAATACCGATCAACTCCACCAGACCTCGCAGAATATGGAAGAAAACCTGGTTTTGCTTCAAGGACTCGAATTGGAACTGGCTTCTATGTTGAGAGACAAGGACGAAAGCGAAAAAAAACTGAATGAAGTCGATCAGGAGTATTACAATGCGCGAAATGAGCTTGCAAACAGAGAAAGCCAGTTGCGACACTATAACAAAGAAAGAGAGCAAATAGAGCACCTCTTAAATGAAATTAAAGATAGATTCAACGAACTTAAACTCCAGCTGGCTGGAATGAAAGAAAGATTGAGTGTTGAATTCCGAATAAATCTTGACGACATTATCAACGAAGCGAGGCAGAATGAAATCCCGGTGGAGGAACTGCAGGAAAAGAACGAACGCATGAAGAAGCGCCTTGAAAATCTTGGAGAAATAAATCCCACCGCTATCGAGGCGTTCCAGGAAATGAAAAAAAGATACGAATTTATTCTTGAGCAGAAGCATGATCTTGTAAGCGCAAAAGACAGCTTGCTTCAAACAATTCTGGAAGTTGAACAAACAGCGAACAAGCAATTTCTGGAGACCTTCGGCAAGATTCGCGACAATTTTCAAAAAGTTTTCAAAGCTCTTTTTACTGAAGAGGACACGGCCGACTTAATCCTCGAAAATCCAGAGGATCTTGCTGAGACTGGAATTGATATCGTTGCAAAGCCAAAAGGAAAGCGCCCTTCGTCGATCAACCAGTTGAGCGGTGGTGAAAAAACCCTTACCGCTACGGCACTTCTATTCGCAATTTATCTTATTAAACCCGCCCCGTTTTGTATTCTTGACGAAGTCGATGCGCCGTTGGATGACGCCAACGTAAACAAATTCACCAATATGATTCGCGAATTCAGCAACAATTCTCAATTTATAATCGTCACTCACAACAAAATGACGATGAGCGCAGTAGATGTCATCTATGGTGTCACAATGCAGGAACCAGGCGTCAGCAAATTGGTTCCAGTGGATTTTAGAAACCTAAATTAACAAGAGCCTAATTCATGCCCGGTTGACCCAGCTTACCAAGCCGGACCATGGTATTTGAAACCTCAAACAATGAGGCTTCCCGATGCTATTTTTTTGGCAATTTCAAGTGAAATACATGGGGACAGTTTTCTTGGTTATTACAGAAAATATTTTCATGACAATAGCGTCGTACTGGCATCTCCAGCATAAAGAGGTCGCCCTGTGGAAAGCGATTCTAATCAGCTGGGGCATTGCCTTCTTTGAATATTGCCTGACGGTTCCGGCAAACCGACTCGGGTTTTTCAGCAGTTGATTCACTGGATTTCAGCTCAAGATCGTGCAGGAAGCGATCACGCTTGTTATTTTTTCAATTTTTGCCGCAGTCTATCTCAAGGAACCTCTCGAGTGGCGTTATATTGCAGGCTTTTTGCTGATTCTTGCGGCGGTGCTAGCGATGTTTTGGAAATAACCCGCGACGCCTCTTCAAAAAGCTAAATCTTCATTAACTTGACGCAATTTCATTTACTCAATAATCAACATTATGAGAAATAATTTTTACGCCATACTGGCACTTTTCCTGATGTTCGTTCAGCAAATTGCTGCGCAAGCCGACAGTTCGCTCATATACAAAAAGAATACCGTAATGATTCCCATGCGTGACGGAGTGAAACTGTACACGGTCATTGTTAGTCCCGTAACGTCGCATACGCCATTGCCCATTCTGATTGAACGCACTCCCTATGGCGCTGATATCCGGACGGTAAATGACTCTGCTTTTACGATTCCACGTTTCTTTCCTTTCTACAATATGGCCAAAGAAGGCT
>JAJPJP010000372.1 GCA_021324175.1 Chitinophagia bacterium | reverse complement strand
TGGTTGTTGTCGCCAACGCCATGCTGAATCTTGATGAACTGATTACGAAAAACTAACGCAATTCGATCATATGACTCGTGAAGAATTGGATAATCGAAGAATTGCCCAGGAAGCAAAAGAGCGCAACCTGCATTTTCTTACCCGGCGCCATTTCTTAAAAGAAGGTGCCATGGGATTTGGTGCTCTTGCCCTGGGGTCCCTGATTGGCGGATGCGGTTTCGGAGCAGGAAGCGGGAGTTCACAAATAGTATTTGATCCTGCTCATCCGCTCGCTCCCAAATTACCGATGTTTCCGGGCCGTGCGAAATCTGTCATTTACCTGCATATGGCAGGTGCACCTTCGCAGCTCGAACTCTTTGATTACAAACCGGACCTGATGAAACTGGATGGGCAACTCTGCCCCCAGTCGCTTCTTGAGGGAAAGCGCTTTGCCTTTATTCGGGGCGTCCCGAAAATGCTCGGACCTCAGGCTACGTTCAGTCAGCACGGTCAGAGTGGTGCCTGGGTGTCGAACCGGATGCCGCATTTATCCACCATCGTTGATGAACTGAGTTTCCTCAAAGCATGCACGACGGACCAGTTCAATCATGCACCCGCACAGTTCCTCGTCCACACGGGTTCGCCAAGACTCGGAAGACCAAGCATGGGCGCCTGGGTGACTTATGGACTTGGGACAGAAAATCAAAACCTGCCCGGCTTCGTTGTGCTGACCAGTGGTGGAAAATTTCCTGATGCAGGTAAGAGCGTATGGGGAAGCGGGTTCCTGCCAAGCGTATACCAGGGTGTGCAATGCCGCAGCGAAGGCGATCCCGTGCTTTTCATCAAGGATCCGGGCGGTATGGACCGGGAACTTCGAAAGGCATCGATCGATGCCATAAACGCTGTAAACGAGGAGGAATACAAGGAATTCAAGGATCCTGAAATACTCTCGCGCATTTCCCAGTATGAAATGGCCTACAAGATGCAGATATCCGTTCCTGATGTGATGAACATCAATGACGAGCCACAATATATTCACGACATGTACGGTACGCAGCCGAACAAAGCATGTTTTGCCAACAATATCCTTTTGGCTCGCAAGCTTGTTGAAAAAGGAGTACGGTTTGTTCAGCTTTTTGACTGGGGCTGGGACAGCCACGGCAGCGATGCGAACCTGGCTATCGACATCGGTTTTATCAACAAATGTCGCCAGGTCGATAAATCGATCACCGCGCTCATCCTTGATCTTAAACAGCGCGGACTGCTGGAAGAAACGCTCGTTGTATGGGGCGGCGAATTTGGCCGCACGCCTATGCAGGAAAATCGAGAAGGGAAACAAAATCCATTTAAAGGGCGCGATCACCACACCGAGGCATTTACCATCTGGATGGCAGGCGGCGGGATAAGGAAAGGCGTGAGCTATGGCGAGACGGACGAAATCGGTTACAGTGCGATTAGCGGAAAAGTTACGCCATTTGACATACAGGCTACCATTCTCAACCAGCTGGGTTTTGACCACGAAAAATTCACTTACCAGTTCCAGGGACGGCCATTCAGGCTGACGGATGTTAGCGGCACTGTGATCAGCCCGATCGTGTCATAATAATTTTTGTACTTTTAAAGGTGTGAACCAAACTGATTGCTGCCATGGCTGACTCGGGATCGTGTCCCGGTCTCTCCTGGTGTCAGTGTTATTCCATCCAGGGACCGTATGCAAAGAAGAAAATTTATTCAAACGACCGCATCAGCCTCGACGGCCCTGGTACTTTCTTCACTCGACAGCATTGCAATTCAGAACAAACCAAATTCTTATATGAACGCCAATTTTGAATTAAAGCTTCTGGCGACCAACTGGGGCTGGCCCGGGTCCATTGAAGATTATTGCGCACGCGTCAAAAAGGACGGATATGACGGGATAGAAATATGGTGGCAGTACGACCAGAAAGCCCAGGATGAACTTTTCGCTGCGCTGAAGAGGAATCAGCTGGAAGTCGGTTTCCTATGTGCTGGGCACGAACCGAAATTCGCGGACAATTTTTCTTCGTTTAAAAAAATGGTGACTGCGGCCGCTACCAACAAGCTGCAAAAACCACTTTACATCAACTGCCATTCGGGGAAAGACTTTTTCTCCTTTGACGATAATAGGAATTTTATCGATTTCACGATGGGACTCGCCCGGGACACCGGCATTAAGATCTGCCACGAGACGCATAGGTCGCGCATATTATTTGCGGCACCCGTGGCCAGACATTTCATGGCGGCGATCCCTGGCTTGAGGATCACGCTCGACATTTCACATTGGTGCAATGTTCATGAAAGCCTGTTGCAGGACCAGCAGGATACGATCAATGTGGCGCTCGAACGAGTTGACCATATTCACGCACGAGTCGGTCATCCCGAAGGACCACAGGTAAACGATCCACGGGCGCCCGAGTGGGCAGACGCATTGAACGCGCACCTGGCCTGGTGGGACAAAGTCGTTGAGATTAAAAAAAAGGCAGGCGATCGCCTGACCATATTGACGGAATTCGGACCGCCGCATTATATGCCGGCGCTGCCGTATACGGTTCAGCCGGTGTCGGATCAATGGGCGATCAATGTGCATATGATGCAAATGCTTCGAAAACGATACGCCTGATCTGTTGAATACATACAACCATTAAACAGCCAATGAACGGGGACAGATTGGTCAAATGTAAACTACGCTGAACGAATGTTTGAATTTCTCGGTCATCTGCATCCACTGCTGGTTCATCTTCCGATCGGGATTTTGTTGCTGGCCTGCCTTTTTCTCTGGCAATCGCGCAAAGACCGGTACGCCAATCTGCAACCTTCCATCAATGTAATCCTCCTGCTCGGCATGAGCAGCGCCATCGCAGCATGTATCACAGGCTTTATCCTTGCGCAGACAGGAGACTACGACGAAAGCATGGTTAGCCTGCACCAGTGGATGGGGATTTCCGTAGCGGCCGTTTCTGTCATGACGTATTTTCTCTATAAGAGAAAATCTCTCCGCAAATGGCAGCTGCCCCTGGCTTTCTTACTCGTGTTGTTGATTTTTGTGACGGGCCATCTCGGGGGATCGCTAACTCATGGGAGCGACTACCTCACACAGCCCCTAGCCGATTTTTTAACTGGAGATACCATTGTAGTGTTCAAACGAAAACCAATCGCCGATATGCCGGAGGCGAATGTATATGCAAATCTCGTCATGCCTGCGTTCCAGGAAAAATGCTATCTCTGCCATGGCAAGAACAAACAAAAGGGAAGACTCCGACTGGATGATTCCGCCTTTATTATGAAGGGCGGTAAAGACGGTGTAATCATTAAACCGGGAAATTCGGCACAGAGCGAATTGATTAAACGCATCATGCTTCCTCCGGAGGACGACCACCATATGCCTCCTAAAGAAAAGCCACAGCTCTCCGATAACGAGATCACCCTTTTGAAATGGTGGATTGATGGAGGAGCGAGTTTTTCCACAAAGGTTAAGGACCTTGCGCAATCAGTAAAAATAAAATCGGCGCTCCTGGCTATCCAAAACAGCACGCAGGAGCGCAAGCCTGACCCCGACCTACCGCAGCAACCGGTCGACAAAGCGGACGAGACCGCGGTGCACCAGCTCAGGGATTCGGGAGTCGTGGTTATTCCCGTCGCGCAGAACTCCAACTACCTATCTGCCAATTTTGTAACCTCCAGTATTAACGACAATAACCTGTCGGCCCTGGTTAAAGTCAAAAAGCAGCTGATCTGGCTCGCCTTGAACAATAAGCCGGTTAATGATTCCGACATCAGAGTGATTTCGCAATGCACAGCACTCGTAAAGCTTGAGCTCGCACGCACAACAATTACTGACAAAGGGCTGGCCTATCTCAAAGACCTTCCGCAGCTACGCCTTCTCAATCTGGTCGGCGATCATATTACAACATCGGGACTTATGCAACTGAAGGATGTAAAAAGCCTGCGGCTGCTCTATCTTTTTGAAACAAATATTGCCAAAGACGATTGGGCTGCGGTCAAGAGCGCTTTTCCAAAAACATCGATCGATTCCGGTGGCTACAATGTGCCACTTCTGCCTGATGATACAGTTATCGTCAAGCCGCCGCCAATAAAAAACTAGGTTCCTATGGGCCGACATTTATCCATGCTCATATTTTTTGTTTTTGCTGTCACGACAGCCAGAACACAACCCAAGCCCTTTCACAATCTTTCCTTCGATTCCCTCGCGAAACGCTGGGATGAGGCCCTCCCGATTGGCAATGGCTGGCTTGGCGCACTCATTTGGCAGCGCGACGGCATGCTCAGGCTATCACTTGACCGCGTCGACCTTTGGGATGACAGGACCATGCCCAAAATTGACCAGCTCCAGTATGCATGGGTTGTTGAACAGGTAAGGAAAAAAGCCTACGATACGGTGCAGCAACTGGGCGATGTTCCGTATGAAAGGTATCCGGCCCCGACAAAGATTCCTGGTGCGGCACTTGAAATTGATTTAAAGCAGTTAGGAACAATTGTTTCCAGCAAAGTTGATATTGTTCGAGCGCTAGCATCCGTGCGTTTCTCCTGTGGCGTAACGTTTTCAAGCTTTGTTCATGCGACAAGACAAGTCGGATTTTTTGAAATCGCACATATACCGGGCGGGATAAACGTCGAATCGCTCCTGCCCGTGTTAAAGATTCCGGCGTACCAGCGTGACAAGAATTCACCGCAGTCGCAGGGTCTCGCGCAATTAGGCTATCCTGAAGGGCATGTTGTCAATACCGCTGACAGCACCCGATTTCACCAGCCGACCTGGAACGGCAACTACTACGAAGTGCTGGTTAAATGGAAACGGATCTCTCCTACTCGCATAGTCGGAGAGTGGACGATTTCAAACAACAAGCCGGCTGTTCTTCCTGATCTCGATCCGAATAAGCAAGACGCAACGGATTTCGGAGCGCACATTGCCTGGTGGAAGAATTATTGGAACAAATCCTCTGTTTCCATTCCAGACAGCTTGCTCGAAAAACAGTACTACCTTGAGATGTACAAATTCGGCTGTGTCGCGCGCGCACATACCACACCCATTTCGCTCCAGGCGATCTGGACTGCCGATGACGGCAACCTTCCTCCCTGGAAGGGTGATATACACAATGATCTGAATACAGAGCTGAGCTATTGGCCGGGTTACGCATCTAATCATCTTGATCTAACCGAATCATTTACCAATTTCCTTTGGAACACCAAATCAGAAAACGAACGATGGACCCGCGAATGCTTCGGCGTTAATGGTCTCAACGTTCCCGGCGTCACGACGATCAGCGGTAAGCCCATGGGCGGCTGGATACAATATTCGCTCAGCCCCACTACAGTATTATGGCTGGCACAACATTTTTATTGGCAATGGAAATACAGCATGGATAAGGAGTTCTTTTATGACCGACTCAAGCCCTATTACGAGGAAGCGCTGACTTATTTGCACCATCTGACTGATAATCCAGGCCACAAACTTCCGCTCAGCTCGAGTCCCGAGTTTAATGACAACCGCATAGACGCGTGGTTTAAGAATTATACCAACTATGACCTGGCGCTTTGCCGATATTCGCTTAAGGTCGGAAATGAAATCCGCAACGAATACGCGACGAATAAAAGAGTTCCGGAATTCTTTCCGGGAAATTATTTTCCAAACTATAACACCGATTCGAGCGGCCTCACCATTGCGCCCGGCCAGGAGCTGAATGTTTCACATCGGCACATGTCGCCCTATATGGCGATCTACCCCCTCTGCCTGCTTGATATCGACAATGCCAAAGATTCTGTACTGATCAAGACCTGTCTAAGGCATATTGAAGCCTTAGGCACCAGGGAATGGTGCGGGTATTCATTTTCATGGATGGCCTGCCTTTATTCACGCGCACATGAGGCCGACAATGCGGTCCGCCAGTTGCAAATCTTTGCGACAAATTTTTGTTCGTCCAATAGTTTTCATCTCAACGGCGACCAAAAGGGAGGGCAGTTTTCCTCGTTTACGTACAGGCCTTTTACGCTCGAAGGAAATTTTGCATTTGCCCAGGGAGTTCATGAACTGCTTCTGCAGACCCATAACGGCGTGATTGAAATCTTCCCGGCGATACCCCTGGTTTGGAAGGATGTTTCATTTAAATCGCTGCGGGCCGAAGGCGCGTTCCTCGTAAGTGCGAAAAAGGTGAATGGCCGGATCGAAGAAATCAAAATTATCGCCGAGAAGGGCGGAAACCTGAAGCTAAGATTACCCACTCGAAATTTTCAAATAAGGGGAATAACAAAGGATGATATTAAAATCACCAACGGTGTCGCAGTGATGTCAACCCAACCGGGCCAACATATTTCCGTCACCGCCAATTAATTGACTTTCTTTAATCCGGCTAACAACTCCTTTCTGATTCTTGCTACGACGATGACCTGGGGGTCGGCGATCTCTGGAATAGTATATTCTATGCCCGGGCTCATCACTTGCGTAGCTTCCTGCAACGTCAACCTGTAATCCCTCTGCAGCCAGTTGAGAAGATCGGCGGTCGCGCGCTTAATTGCATTGTCTAGTGATTTGTCGCAACCGACAGTCATGATGTATGTTGAATTCTCCAGGCGCGGCGTTTTGATACCGGAATGCCCGCCTTTAATAACGTTTACAGTAAAGGTGACATCTAATGAAGTTTCCAGCGCGTTTCCGGCGATTTCCCCGTCTCCCTGGACGGCATGACCGTCACCGACATAGAAATATGCACCCGGATGAAAAACCGGGAGGTATATGATGGCGGATTCTGCGACGGCAGGGAAATCCATATTACCGCCAAAATCTCCTTCGAAGAAACTCAGAATTTCATTTTTTCCATTTGCGGGCGCGACTCCTATACAACCCAGGAAAGGCCTGAGCGGAATTTTAAAATCAGTTAGATCAGCATAAGGAGAAGCTGAACTGTCCGGGTGGCCTGTCATTGATTCAAAATCAAGTTTCCATCTGACCAGGTGGCCTTTCTTAAACAACTTGGATATGGAGTCGGGAACGGATCTCGCAATAAAAGATTCGGTTGTATAAGCATAGGGCCTGTTGAGCCCTACCTTATTTAATGTAATCTTAAGCACATCCCCGGGTTCCGCATTCTCAATAAAAAAAGGTCCCGTCAATGGATTACCACCGCCGTTTCGAAAGCTGCCATTCTTGTCCCGGCCAGTCGCATCGATTGTTTCAGTCGAGACCGTATCACCGTCATGTAAATGCAACACCGGTGTAACGTTCAATGTAAATTTATTGGAGAAGCGGGTTGGCGTGAAATGTCGCAGCTTCGGCGGCGGTTCGGAAGAGCGTTGCTGCGCCTTGCAACATTGAAGACATAGAGCGATCAATGCAAATAATAAAAATTTCATGTTATATAAAAAGGTTTGAGTTATGGATCCACTCTGTTTCCAAAGCTAGGCAGAAATATTTCCTGATTGTCATTACTGTTAAAAAGTTGATTAAGTCAAGAAAAACATTATTGTGTCAACTTCTTATTTTTTTCTTGCAAAACGGATGTTAAGCACCGTTAGTCACCTCGAGTTTGGAAAGGTATTTGCTAATTAGACTTCGATTGTTACCTATAATCGACAAACTTAAAATCAATTTTGTATGAAGAAAATTTCGATTGTAACACTTTCCCTGATGATGCTTGCCTTTTCTGCGACTGTTACTCGGGCAAACGCCAAATTTGGTGATCACCCCTATTACCTGCACGCGCTTTCTGATCTCCGCGCTGCCCGCTGGATGATTGAACATCGTCCTGGCAATTGGGCACAGACGAATGACGAGATAGAAGCGGTCAGGCATATCGATGCAGCCATCAACGAGATCAGAAAGGCAGCAATCGAAGATGGAAAAAATCTCGAGGATCACCCTCCCGTTGACGAGCGCAACGAACATATGGGACGTTTGCGTGAGGCCATTGAATTCCTCAGGAAAGCCAGGCAGGATGTTGCTCATGACGAAGACAACAAATTTGCACAAGGTTTGCAGGGCCGGGCATTCATGCACATTGATGCAGCCATTGGCGCCACAAGACGTGCAATCCACGCTTAGACTTCATCGTCTTAAAATTAAAGGCCACAGCATCGACGCTGTGGTTTTTTTATGAATTGATCGGCCACAAGAATTGGCACTTGCAATAAAAAATGGCATTTACCTGGTAAGCTCAATCCAATTTGCGGCCAAAATCACCTTTTTGTCGTTTGGGATATTGTTAAAACTGTCAGGATCCTTGTTGATGATGTCGGGCAACAGGGCCTTCTCATACACATGCCCGGTTCTGTCCCTCCCATAACCAACGGCGAGCAAAACTGATACGGCATCGTTTATCGGAAACCCGTGTGTAGATGTCACATAGCCCGCAGATTCCGAGCCTATAAACAAAGTGTTTTTTCGGTTTTTAAATGCCATGGCCAAGAATTCACCGGAGCTCCCCGTGCCCGGTCCAATCAATACAACAACCGGCATGTCTTTTTTGGGAATCTGGCAATTTGGGTTGATTGTCGTCAATAAAAGCGTATCGAGGTAAAAGTTGTTGTCCTTAACAATCCAGGATTGATTGCCACTGCCTTCAAACGATCCAATCTTGCCCTGGCCAAGTAGCTGCTCCAAACCCAGCATCATGGGATACATTGCGCCCCCATTGTCTAATCTCAAATCCAGAATGACTCCTGTGACACCATCTTTCAGCAGCGCGCAAAGGCTGTCACTAAGGGACTGTGATTTCGCATCCAGTTTACTTCGATCCGGGTCAAAGGGAATGGATGGGACGCGTAAATAACCTATCCTGTGCGCCAACACTTCCTTTCTAATGCGGCCGCCTTTTCTCCATTCATTCATTATCGAATCGGAAATTGCGTGTCCAGGCCGTTTCCATTTAAAGGTGCTGTCTCCACAGTAAAATGCGCCATGAAAATCGCTGAGTGACTGAAACAAATATCGACAGACCGGGCCGAGCTGGTATCCATTTTGGACTGTCACAATTTGTGAATGGACATTGGATTCAATCGATTCCCAGTCCACTTTATCACGGTTGACGGCATTGGCCTTCATCACAGTGATTGTGGTGTCCATTAGCCATCTGATGTCTTTGGATTGAGCCATCAGAATCGTCATGGAAAGCAGGATAAACGTCGTTAAGATTGTCAGTTGTTTTTTCATCTAAATTAATCTCTGGTGGTAAAAGAGAATGTCGGTGGTTCCATTTTTATTTGCCGGTAAAATTCGGTTTTCTCTTTTCAAGGAAAGCTTTGGCGCCTTCTTTCGTGTCTGTAGTTTTGAATAATTCTCCAAATGCCTCAATTTCTTTTTCGAGACCCTCGTTTTCGCTTCTTGAAGCATAATTTACCAGTCGTATCACTTCTGCTAGCGCCAGTGGAGCGCGACTTAATATAGTCAGCAATATCTTTCTTGTCTCGGCCAGGAGATTTGCCGGAGTTGTGACATGATTAACGAGTCCCAGCCTCAAAGCCTCATTGGCATCAATCATATTTCCGGT
>JAJPJP010000198.1 GCA_021324175.1 Chitinophagia bacterium | reverse complement strand
CACCCTCGAGAACTATAAGAAAGCCAGTACCATCATTGCCAAATACAGTGACGCTGATATGGAAAATATAAAGGTGGATTTCGGGGGAACAAAACTTCCCTTTTGGAATATGATCAACGGGCCCATTTCAGATTGCCTCTGGCATATAGGCCAGGTGGTTACGTTCCGGCGTTCTTCAGGCAACCCCTTTTCAAATAAAGTAGAAGTGTTCCTGGGCAAAATTATGAATTGAGAAGTATGGGCGCCGGAATATGGATTCAGGAATTTGATAAGGTATCCCTAAACCATTTGGTATTCTCCTCTCTGCGAATGCTGCCATTGTTTAAGTACTCACGTCAATGGGCAGGTGTATCCTGAAATCACTTTCCCCGGCTTGAATGAGATTATGAGGCGATCATCTTTGATGAATCCTGTTGCAAATGGTGGACATCCTTGGAAAAAATTCCCGCAGGCTCGTTTTTTACGGGAGCTGTTTTCGAAGCGACCTGGTTCGGGCGCTGCACGGACATTACCCGATCCAGTATTACCAGCAGCAATATTAAAATCAGGATGGTAAGCAGACCAAATACCAGACCTGTTTTCCAAATGAAGGCAATTGTCCCCGCACTGCTGAAGCATATGGCTCCGCATACCGCAGATAAAAAGTGGATCTTTTTCATGGTTAATTTTGAGGATTCATTTTTGTGTTACGGTTCGACGCTTTTGCCGCGAAAGAAAAAGGAGACAATAAACAAGACAATAAAAATAAAAAACAGGATTTTGGCAATGTATGCAGCACTAGCGGCAATGCCAAAGAAACCGAAGATGCCGGCGATGATGGCGATCACTAAGAAAATGATGGTCCAGCGTAACATAAAAAATATTTATCGATGAATAATGTGTTGTTGAATCTCTGATTTCTGATAAATCAAAAAACCTGCCTGTGTCATTTGTGACGTAGTGCAGTTGACCAGTGGGCAAGTTCGGAGACGAATTGAGGAAAAATGAGTAAAGAATGCAACAAAATAAGAATTCCTGACTTAAAAATTTACCTGACTTGCTTTTTTCAATCCGCATTTGGTGTGTAATAAATAAAGAGCACGGGATTTTTGAAAATCAATAAACGAGAATTTTCAGGTGAATTATTTTTCAAGCAGGGCACATCAAAACTACGCCACAAAAATTAAAAAAAGATGCAATGTACCGACTAGTCATCACCGTTAGCTAAGCCGGATCAGGCAGGAAAAATCATAAAAGGGTTGGAAAATACTTTGTCCATGTCTTGTATGTTCAGGTTGTTGATTACCGTTAGATTTTTTTTATGGCAATGCAACCGAAGGAAGCACTCGGTCATTACTACCAAACATCAGCAGCGAGATAGAAAACTACAAAAACCCCGCACCACTGAAAAATAATCAGGATTGCGCGGCCGCGATCCTTTATCGGAAAAAAATCTTTTTTCATATGGAAAATTCAGTTGATCAGAAATTTATTTCGTCATACACGACCAATTCTCCGACGAAAATATCCGTGCATCCGACGAAAATTTTTGTACAAAAAAATATCGGAATTTGATGAGTAAGATGAATTTGTTTTGCTAGTTTTAATCCCGGTATACAGTGCTCCAATCCTGATTTCCGTTCTACGATCATCTGGTATTTTCTACTCACGAGTTCTGCAGGAATTTATTTTGTTTCATAATATTTGATGCATGCGTCTGCAACAAAAAATAAAAGGGCGTGTCCATGTAACCATAAACAAGTTTTTACAGTAATCAGTCACGGGTGTGTACTTGGCCGATTTTTTTTTACCGTGCCGATGCTGACCGGAATGAGTTCATTTTATTTTTTTAATAATGGTATTCTCCTGGAACGCAGACCATCATTCATCCGAAAGAAAAAATGGCGGGAATAAATCAGCGAAGAGAGAAACATGAAATTGAAGAAGCTACGGACTGCAACACCTGTGCGAAAGTATTTGGACAATAAGAGAAAAGAACTGTCCGCCGTGAACGCCGGATCCCACAACCCTGTAAAAGACTATCGCAACGCACCCTTGAATCCGACAGTGAGGGAATCCCTGCCAATCAAAAAAATCAGCCATGGATAAAACTTTTTTTAAAACATCAATCAGGTCTTTCGGGCGAAACAAGGTCTATAGCCTGCTGAATGTCTCCGGGCTGGCTATCGGCATTGCCTGCGCCGCCCTCATCTTTCTTTGGGTCGAGGATGAGCTGTCCTTCAACCACAACTTCTCAAAAAGAGACCGCCTTTACCGCGTGATGGAGAACCAGTCTTATGAGGGAAAGATATCAACTTTTGTCGCGACCCCCGGCCGCATGGCCAGCGCCATCAGAACCGAGATACCCGGTATCAGGAATTCCACCAAAGTGATGAATAGCAAAGAGCTGTTTTCCTCTGGTGAGAAGAATATTTACGTGGAAGGCGCATACGCCGACTCCTCCATTTTCTCCATGCTTTTATTACCGTTTACCGAAGGCAGCATGACAGGCGCTTTCGATCAGTTGCATTCCATCGTGATCAGCCGGAGCATGGCAGAAACTTTCTTTGGCGACGGCAGCGCTGTGGGGAAGGTATTGCGGATGGGTCATGACCAGGACTACCGGGTTAGCGGCGTGTTCGCTGACCTGCCGATGAACTCTACCCTGAAGTTTAAATGGCTGATCCCCTTTGAAGTGGTCCGGATGAAATACGGATGGCTTGACCGGTGGGATGCCAACGGTGTCGCCACCTTTGTCGAACTGGAGCCGGCGGCTTCGCTGCCTGCCATCAATGACAGGCTCCGCAATTTCCTGGGCAGCAAAATGCAGGGAGTAAAAACACAGTGCTTTCTTTTTTCCATGAACGATTGGAATCTCTATAATCATTTTACCAATGGAAAACAGGATGACGGTGGCGGCATTCAGTATGTGCGACTCTTCTCCCGCGTCGCCTGGATCATCCTGCTCATTGCCTGCGTCAATTTCATGAACCTCGCCACGGCCCGCTCGGAACGTCGCGCCAAAGAAGTAGGCGTAAGAAAAGTAATGGGTGCAGAGAGAGGTCGCCTGATCGGCCAGTTCATCGGAGAATCGACAATGGTCTCCTTCACCGCTCTCTTGCTGGGGGTGGGCATCACCTGGCTTGCCCTTCCTTCCTTCAACACCCTGGTTGAAAAACAACTTTCTTTGAATATCCTCGCGCCCCTCCATCTTGGCTGGCTGCTGTCCGTCGGGCTGATCACCGGTCTGCTGGCAGGGATTTACCCCGCTTTTTACCTGTCTTCTTTCAACCCGATAAACGTGCTGAAGGCTTTAAAGATCCGCACATCCGGCGGAGCAGTCTTCCTGAGAAAGGGGCTGGTGACCGGCCAGTTCGCAGCCTCACTGATCCTTTTGATTAGCACCATCATCATCTATCAGCAGATACAATATGTGAAGTCAAGGGACATGGGTTATTCCAAAGACCATCTCCTCTATCTGGAACTGCAGGGGGACCTAGGTAAAAAGTTTCATGCGGTCCGCGATGAGCTGATCGCCTCGGGGGTGGTGCGCAATGCCGCACTCAGTGCCAGCGTCCCGCTGGCAATAGGGAACAACACGGACAATTTCAAATGGCCCGGCAGCAACGCCGCCCAGAATATTTCGATCACCGAGGAATGGGTAAGCCCGGAATATATTGCCACGATGGATATGAAAATACTCCAGGGGCGGGATTTTTATGCTACCCCGAAAGTGGACAGCAGTAATGTGGTCATCAACGAGTCGATGGCAAAAGTGATGGGGAAGGCCGGTCATCCGGGCGGCATCATCAGCGATGGCGGTACCGGCAGGTTTCAGATCGTAGGCATCATCAGGGATTTTCTATACAATGATATGTATGCATCTCCGGCCCCGCTGATCCTGTTCTGCAATCCTGATAATGCCGGCTACCTGAATATCCGGTTCAGGGCAGGTGAGGACATCCGGCAGACGACTGAAAAAATCACGGGCATCATCAGGGCACTGAATCCGGGCTACCCGGCGGACTATAGATTCCTGGACGAAGACTTCGCGCAAATGTTCAAGCTGGAATCCATGCTCGGGCGGCTGGCGGGTCTTTTTGCCACGCTGGCGATAATCCTTTCGGGTCTTGGTTTGCTGGGGCTCACCGCCTACACCGTCGAAAAGAGGACCAGGGAAGTGGCTATCCGCAAAGTCCTTGGCGCCTCCGCGTTCAGCATCACGGAGATGCTTTCGAGGCAGTTCCTTCGGCCGGTGCTGATTTCTTTTTTCATTGCCTTCCCCCTGACCTGGTGGATCATGTCCAACTGGCTTAGCGAATATCAGTACCATATCCGCATCGACTGGCTGGTGTTTGCAGCAGCAGGTTTGCTGATGCTCGTGATCACCCTGGCGAGTGTGGTGGTTCAGACGATAAAAGCGGCGGTAGCCAGCCCCGTCAGCAAATTGCGATCGGAATGAGCAATACGAAGGATTCGGGTTTGGTAAAATCGGTCAGTCGTTTCCGTTAGTAGATGGAATCGTGGATTTTGGAATCACTTTTTTTAATACCGATGTTACCCGGATGAATGCGGCTGGCGGATAACGGTTACGGGTAAGTAAAAATAATGAATACACCCTTAATCATTTTTAATAAAAATAAAAATATAGTCATGAAAAGGAATCTGAAATGGATAACAGCGGGGATGATAGCGGGAGCGGCCTCGGGCTGTTTATCTGCTCCCCTGATGGCGGCGCCCCGTGCTTCTGTCTGCAGCATCGAAAAAAAAGCAGCTTTTTATCCCGAGAAATTCTCGATATCCGTAAGCCAGGTGAGCAATACCGGGAAGATCAACCTGCATATCGAAAAGGGTAGCGATATCAAACTGACCGTCAGCCTGCGTGATGCGAACGGAGAAATTGTGAGCGTATTTACCATCTCCAGGAAAAAAACGGACTTCAGCAAGGAGTATGATTTTAGCCAGGCAGATGTCGGCACCTATCACCTCGTTGTTTCCGATGGACATCAAACCGTTACCAAACTGATCAGGTACGAGGAACCCCAGACGGTTACCATCGCGAAGTTTGTGATCAGCTAGCGGAATGGATGGATAATTTGGCTTTAAGCAACAGGGGCTGAAGAGCGGAGGGAGATAGAGGATGGGTGACAGGGATGTTAGACTTGGATAGGGAAAGGAAGACGCACACAACAAAAAATTGAGAATGACCTTTCCCCGGCGCCTCCTGATTACTGCAACGATAGTTTAAGCAAGGGCGGCGTTTCTCTGCAGAAGAGCGCTGCTCACGGAGAACGTGTCTACGTTCTCTTTCAATAAATAATGAAAAACCAATATAGTGCGGCCGCGCATTCATTCAACAATAAAAAAAGAGCTCGTTCAGGTAACCCGGGCAACGGCGATGAGGTATCCTAAAATAGCCCTTTACGATAAAACAAAGTATATGATTAAAAATTATTTGAAGATTGCGTGGCGCAGGTTGAAGTCCAACCGTCTTTTTTCCTTTATCAACATTACTGGGCTTGCACTGGGAATGGCGGTTGTCATGCTGATCGGGCTTTGGATTGACAGTGAACTGTCATTTGATAAAAATTTTGACCATTACCACCAGATCGCCCAGGTCATGCAAACCATCAGGGCGAACGGGGAACTTGTCACCGGGGCACAGGTACCGGTGCCCCTGGCACCTGAGCTGAGGTCAGCTTATGGAAGCGATTTTGTCCAGGTGATCGCATCCACGGTCCCGGATGAGCATGTGCTGGCACTGGGTAACAAGACTTTCATGAAAACCGGTCGCTTTATGGAACCCGGCGCACCCTCGCTTCTGGGCCTGCGCATGGTGGAAGGCAGCCGCGAAGGTCTTCATGACGCGCATTCCATCCTGCTTTCCCGCAACGTGGCGGGCGTGCTGTTCGGGCAACAGGAGTGTGTCGGAAAACTGGTCAGGATCGACGATACCGCGGATCTGAAGGTCACGGGGGTTTATGAAGACCTGCCTTTCAATTCCAGTTTCAGCGACCTGGGGTTTATCGCGCCCTGGGACCTGGCGGTGGTCCTGAACGCCGAGATCGGGGGCGACGCCAACCAGCACATCTGGAGCGACAACCCCGTGCAGGTATTTGTGGAGCTGAAAGCCGGCGCGGACTTTAGCAAAATATCAGGGAAGATTGCAAAAGTCATTGCGGATAAACCCGGGCCGGCGGGATCCCAAAAGGAATCGGTGGTCCTGCTGCACCCCATGAGCGACTGGCATTTGTATTCGGAATTCAAGAACGGGAAGAATGCGGGAGGCAGGATACAGTATGTCTGGCTTTTCGGGTTTATCGGACTATTCATCCTCGCCCTGGCATGCATCAATTTCATGAACCTGAGCACGGCGCGCAGTGGAAAAAGGGGACGGGAGGTGGGTGTCCGCAAGGCCATCGGCTCATCACGTGGTCAGCTCATGAGTCAGTTCTTTATTGAATCGCTGACTGTGGCGCTGATCGCTTTTGTCTTTTCCATGCTATTTGTTTTGCTCGCGCTTCCCTTCTTCAACCGCCTGACCGGTAAAGAAATGAGTATTCTCTGGCAGAGCCCGGTTTTCTGGATCTCGGTCATCGGTTTTGCGTTATTTACCGGAATGATCGCGGGCAGCTATCCGGCCCTTTATCTGTCGGCTTTCCGGCCTGTGCAGGTGCTCAAGGGTTCCGTGAGCGGAGGGCGGTCGGCTGCAGGGTTACGGAAGATACTGGTGACCCTTCAGTTTAGCATATCGGTGATCCTCGCCATCGGCACGCTGATCGTCTATCAGCAGATCCGCTATGCCAGGAACAGACCCGTCGGCTACGACCGTTCTGGTCTGGTATTGACCAGGCTCAGCAGCCAGGATATCTTCAAACATTTCCCCGCCTTTCGGGAAGACCTGCTCCAGACAGGTGTGGTCGCAGAAGCAGCGGAGTCGACCAGCTTTACCACCGAAGTGATGAATATCGATGAAGGCCTGAAATGGGAGGGTTGGGATTCGACGCGGCCGGCAGATATTACGATGGAAGGGATAACCTATGAATATGGAAAGACCGTCGGTTGGGACCTGAAGGAAGGAAGAGATTACTCCAGGAACTTCTCTTCCGATGCGATGTCGATGGTGATCAATGAGACAGCAGCCAGGATCATGAATTTAGGCAACCCGGTAGGTAAAACGCTCCGCTGGCTCGGCGCCCGGTTCACCATCATCGGCGTCGTCCGCGACATGGTGATGGAGTCGCCCTATACACCGACATTGCCGACGGTTTATTATATCGCGCCCTGGTGGACACCAGTCGTCAATATCCGGCTCAAACCCGGCGCAGGCGCGGGCGATGCCCTGACCAGGATCGAAAGGGTGTTTAAAAAATACGATGCGACAGAACCTTTCAATTTTGTATTTGCCGACGCTGAATACGATGCGAAGTTCCGGGCTGAGCAACGTGTGGGCAGCCTTGCCGGCTTTTTTTGCAGCTTCGCCATTTTTATCAGCTGCCTCGGCCTTTTCGGACTGGTTTCCTTCATCACCGAGCAACGGACCAAGGAGATCAGCGTCAGAAAAGTGTTGGGGGCTTCGGTCTTTGGTCTCTGGCGTTTGCTGTCCAGGGAGTTTCTGATCCTTGTTCTTCTATCAGAATGTATCGCCATCCCTATTGGGTATTATTTTATGCATAACTGGCTGCAAAATTATTCCTACCGGACGGGGATATCCTGGTGGATTTTACTGGCAGCAGGGGCGGGTGCCCTGGTCATCACTTTGGTGACGGTGAGCTTCCAGTCGATCAAAGCGGCCATGGCAAATCCGGTTAAGGCTTTAAGGTCGGAGTAATTCACCAGAAAGCCCAATCCTCATGCACTTTTCTTTATTAGACTGGCTGGTATTGCTGATCACTTTATTGGGCATCATTTCCTATGGAGTGTACAAAGGAAGGGCATCCAGGAACCTTGAAGGTTATTTCCTTGGCGACAGAAAACTGCGCTGGGGGGTTGTATTGCTGAGCGTCATGGGAACGCAGGCCAGTGCCATCACCTTTTTAACCGTGCCGGGGCAGTCATTTACTGACGGGATGAGGTTTGTCCAATTCTATTTCGGACTGCCCGTCGCCATGGTCGTATTGTGCGTGATCTTTGTACCCATCTTCCGACGACTGAATGTATATACCGCCTATGAATATTTAGAACAGCGGTTTGACAAAAAGACCCGCGTGTTGACAGCGATAATTTTTTTGGTTTCAAGAGGACTGGCGACGGCGATCAGCATCCTCGCCCCGTCACTGATCCTGCACAGTCTGCTCGGATGGAATATTTACCTGACCAATATAGCCATGGGCGGACTGATGATTATTTATACCGTTGGCGGCGGGGCTAAAGCAGTTGCCTATACTCAGCAGCTCCAGTTCATTATTATCTATGTCGCCATGTTTGCCATCGGATATTGGGTCATCAAAAGCCTCCCCGCCGGCGTCGGCATCATGGATGCTTTGCGCATTGCCGGTAAATCTGAAAAACTAAATGTAGTGACCACCGGTGTGCACCAGCACGGTTTTGACTGGAATGACCGATATAATATTTGGAGCGGGATCATTGGTGGCTTTTTTCTCCAGTTGAGTTATTTTGGAACCGATCAAAGCCAGGTAGGCAGGTATTTAGCCGCAAAAACTACCGGGGAAACAAGGATCAGTTTACTGATGAATGGCCTGGTCAAAATTCCCCTGCAGTTTGGCATTTTGCTCCTTGGTGTTTTCATCTTTGTTTTTTACCAATTCAACCAAAGACCCGTTTACTTCAATCCATCTCAGGAAAAATTATTCGTGCAAGGCCCTTATTCAGCAGCATTCAACACCTTAAAAGGAAACTACCTGAAACTGCAGCAGGAACGCCGTGACTGGCTGTTGTCAGCAGAGCACAAACTCCCGGGAAATGAGGAAGTGATGAAGGAAAAACTGGATGGGTACGAACAACAATTAAACGCCGCCCGCGATGCCATCAGTGCGGTAATAAAAAAATCAAATCCCCGCGCGGACCTGAATGACAAGGATGCCAACTATGTATTTTTTCGTTTCGTTGGCGATCATATCCCGGCTGGTTTAGTTGGTTTAATGGTAGCCATTATTTTTCTGGCTGCATGGAGCAGCGTTGCGGCTGCCTTAAATTCACTGGCATCCAGCACCATCGTAGACCTGCATAAACCCTTTTCAGGAAAATCATTAAGCTCCGCCGGCGAGTACCGGTGGTCAAAGGGATATACCCTGCTCTGGGGCGTCTTTTGTATACTCACTACCTTTTTTGCGGTCAACGTAGGTAATAGCCTGGTGGAGGCGGTGAACATACTCGGATCATGGTTTTACGGGGTTCTCCTGGGTATTTTTTTAGTGGCATTTTTTTTCAAAAATACAAGCGGCACTCCGGTATTTTATGCAGCGATCATTACAGAAATCCTCATCATCATCATCTCAAGCCAGGGGAAAGTATCATTTTTGTGGTTTACGGTCATTGGGGCGATTGCTGTGGTGGTGCTGAGTTATTTGCTGCAAAAAATAATTCCCCTTCAAAAAAAACCGGAACTCCGTAAATAAAAAATCATATCCGGATGGAATTATTTGGAACAGGTCTGTACCCGGTAAACCTGATTGGCGTATACCGAAGTCTGATGTATAACGGTTACGGATAAGTAAGAATAAAAACAGCAACATGCAAACACTTCATCTCGATTTTAACCTAATAAGCTCAAAATGAAAAAAATTAAGACAATCATACCGCTCATGTTGGCTTTGTGCTGTGCTCAGTCACAAAATTATATAGGCATGGCCGACTCATGTTTTAAGTTAAAAAACTATGCATGCTCGGCAACCAATTATGAACTGTTTATGGCTAAAATTGATCCGGAGTCGAACGGTATAGCCTACCGGGCAGCCTTGTCCTGGAGTCTGGCAAAAGATAAGGAAAAAGCATTTGTTGCATTAAACAGGTACGTAAAGAATAACGCATTAAACAATAATCCCTTTTTCAGCCAACAATTGATAGACGAAAAAGGTTTCAGTTTTTTAAGAGATGATGTACGATGGGCAATGTTGATTGACTCCGTACAAAAAGGGGAAGCCAGGGTGACTGAACAGATGAAAAAAGAATGGGAGGCCGCAAAAGAAAAGTGGAAGACTTTTGAAAATGCCCTTGACGTTGGTTCGCAACTCAACAATTTAGATATAAACAGGGATATTTACCCGGAACTCACAAAGCTATTCGTATATAAATCTCCAAAACCATTTTTAACCAATGGCGGAATTACTCTTTTCATCCGGGTTAACAATGCTGATATTCCGTTTTATGTACATGTACCCGAAAATTATGACCCCGCTGTTGCAAGCCCCGCCCTTATAGTTCTGCACGGGGCGGTAAATATTAATTTGGATTATCCTCCTGCTGCTTACATTCCCCGGGCTTATAAAATGACAAGTGATCATATTCCTGGTTACGCAAAAGATTATATAGCCATTTATCCAATGGGAATAAAAACATTGAACTGGATGAATACCGAAAGCGGTTTTGATATGGTAAATGAAATAGTGGTATATCTCAAAAGCTATTTAAACGTTGACGATAACCGAATTGAATTATTGGGACATTCAAACGGTGCTACGGGCGTTTTTACGTATTTGGTGAAATCACCAACGCCTTATGCCGGCTTTTACGGCATGAATACACACCCCAAAGTCTATATCGGCGGCACTTTTCTCCGCAACGGCATGACCAGGCATTTCTATAATTTCGCAACAGACAAGGACTACTACTACCCGCTACAGGCTATTAGGACTATTGACAGCCTAGCCCGTTCGGTTGGAGTAAACTGGTATACCCAGCTCAATTACGGTTACCCTCACTGGTACCCTGCTATGAAGGAATCTTTTGTACCTATGGCAAAAATTTTTGAAGATATGGTTAACCGTGTCCGTAATCCCTTTCCAAAGGAAATTTATTTCGAGACAGACAATGTGAAATACGGAACGTCAGACTGGATACGCATAACCGCATTGGATACGCTGTCCTCAAAAGCAACGTGGCAAACAGACCCCAATTTTAAAATCACCGAATGGACAGATAGCAAAGACTTTAACAAGATCGTACACCGTGAAGAAATGGCCTTTGATTACCCGTGCAGATCTGGGGCAATAAAGGCGATGAGAAAAGGAAATAATATTTACGTGGAGACAAGCGATATATCATCATTCGCAATTTTATTAAACCGGGAAATCGTTGATTATCGCAAAAAAATAAATGTATATGTAAATGGGCGAAGGATATATACCAAGAAGATCAGCCCGGATAAGCTGTATACATTATCCAATTTTAAATCCCGGATGGATAGAAAAGTTATTTGGGAAAACGAGTTAGATTTTGTGGTTAAAAAATAATAGATGGAAAAGACAATTTCGAAGGCCGGATCGGGACATTAGAAAATCACGCCCTCCTCACTTGATCATTCCACGTGCTAAAATTAATAAGTCACTGCGTACTGGCTCATATTTTATTTTTCTGCATATTTTTTCCTAATTTGCGGACTCTTATCATTGTTACACCTCACGAGTTCTGATTTTCCCACGGGTTCTGCGACTAATTCATCATTTGCCTCACCGCCGATGATCATCGTTTTTTTTAATTTCTATTGGATCAGATCATTTCATAGAACGAAATAATCATTTTTTGAAAATCGAATAGGAGGAAGCAGCAGCAAAGTAAATGATATATAACGGGCATGGTTATGTGTTAACGCTGGAAGTTACCGCCAAACAGAAATTCGCCCTGAGCCCTCTTGCAAAATAGACAGGGAATGATGCAGGGGAATCGTTATCGCAATGATTGAATCCCGGGCAACAAGAAGATTGAGTTTGACAATTTTATATGCACCATATCTTCCCAACAAACCGAAAAAATAAAAAACATGAAGGAATCAATAGACAAACTGGATAAACTCATCCAACTCATCACCGAGAAATTTCCAGATGAAAGGGACTTAAAACATTTTCCGGGAATTTCCCGCGACCTGATTCTAAAACTTCTTGACGATTCTAGGTCACAGTTAATTTTATTGGCAGATCAGCCGGACAGCGTCGAAATAATACTGCTGAAACGTGAATTGGCTGAGATCTTCAAAACTTTAAATAAGAAACTGGCAGCCAGGTTCGAACAAATTCCGAATGACCAATTTGAATCCATTCTGAAATCAATCACGAAATTAAAAAGCCAGGTTCGCGCCACATATTTCTCTTCCGAAGCTGATCCGGTTGCGGCTTCTCAAATTGAGCTGACAAAGACTACGGAAGCACTTTCCGAAGCGAATGCTCAACTTTCACAGGTCAATCAGGTTCTAACGGATCTGGAGACGCGCAAAAATGCTGCCTTTTCCGCGCTGGATGATGCGAATAACCGGGCAACCCGGGCAAAAGAAGACACAATAAATGTTATGGCAATGCTGAGCCAGCAAATGACAGAACAAAGCAACGCGGTTAAGGATAAAATTAGCGAAGTCCAGACCAGTGCAACCTCATTGATGGAGACGGCTAAAAGAAACTGCGATGAAATATTAGCAAGGATGCGTGCCGCCGAAGAAAATTCCCAAGCAATTGCGAAGGGTTTTGAAGAAAGACAGAGCAATTCAATACGAAATGAGGAACGTATTAACCAGTTTACGCTGAAAATTGAAAAGGACAGGGAATCTATAGAGTCCATCAATCAGAATGTCTCCGGCTGGCAACAGGAGATCAGCAAAATACAAGTGGCTATACAGACAAGCGCCGCCGAATATGATAAACTGAATTCATCTTCCAAAAACCTTCAAAAAGAGATTGAAGAAACGCATGAGAAAATTTTTGGAAAGAAGAACGAACAAGGAAAGGCAGAGGGTGGGTACCTTCAGGAGACAGAAGCGCTCAAGATATCATTGGCTGCATTCCTCATAGAACAAGAGAAGAAATTTCAAACCCAGTTTAATGAAATTAATGGCCTCATTGAAGGAGCGACAAGTGTCGGACTTGCCAAAGCGTATCACGAGCAAAAGGAAAGCTATACCGCACCGATAAGACTATGGTCGTGGATATTCATATTAACTATGGTCGCGACGGGAGTCCTTAGCATTTTCTGGATCCTCAGGGAAGTGAATGGACATGCTCCATTCACCATGAACGATGCCATGATCAATTTAATTCGCGAATT
>JAJPJP010000151.1 GCA_021324175.1 Chitinophagia bacterium | reverse complement strand
GCAACTTGACTTTTCTGGAAAAAAACCTTAAGCCATTAAGAAATTCGCACCCTCTTAGGGTATCGAATTAGTTACCAAATTATTTCGACAAATGATTACTGTTTCAAATATCGATGGGAAGAAAACATTCTTTCTCCTTCTCTTTGTATTTCCTTCATCCCTATTCGGACAAGGGAATGTCATCAATTTGGGTAAATCCGATAAACGACCTTTGATGTTTGTTTACAGACCAATACACAAAATGACTGCAACACTTTCTGCTGTCATTGTTTGTTCTGGCGGTTCTTATCGACACACAGCAGATGAGGTGGAAGGAGAACCGGCAGCGAATTTACTCGCAGCCAACGGAATTACGGCTTTCTTATTAGACTATCGCATACCGGACGGGAGAGACAGCATGCCGTTAGCAGACGCCCAAAAAGCCATCCGATATGTAAAAGAACACGCCAAAGAATATCACGTGAGACCTGACAGGATCGGTATCATGGGATTTTCTGCAGGTGGTCATCTGGCGTCCAGTGTCGGCACCCATTGGAGGAATAGTTACGATACTTCGAATACATTGATCAGCGACAGGCCTGATTTTATGGTGCTTGTTTATCCCTTGATCAGTTTTGCGGACAGCCTGACACATATCCTGTCAAGGAGTAATTTTCTTGGCAATGATCTGCGCTCCGAGAGTATCAGAGAATTTTCAAATGAATTGCAGGTTAAAGACGATACGCCCCCTACATTTATTGTAGCAGCATTAGATGATGATGTTGTAAAAGTGGAGAACAGCCTTTATTTTGAAGCTGCTTTGAGACAACATCATGTACCGGCAGAAATATTTCTTTATGCAAAGGGCGGCCATGGTTTTGGCATTTATAATGAAACCGCATCAGTACAGTGGACGGATGCCTGCATAAATTGGATCCGGAAATTATAAACCAAATCGTGAATATGTATTTCAAACAATTGCAAGTTTTTGTTGTTTCGGAGATGTGGAATCATATTTATTTTCATTTGTCCATGACCGTTATCTAATTATTCTTCTTTGTCTACGTTTTTTATTATTGCGAAATGTATAACTACTAGTACTGGAAAAATTCTATTCAGAGAACGATGCGAAGGATAATGTTCAAATTTGTCTAATTATCTTTTTTGCCTGTAAATGAAGTATCGAGTAGGCTAGGCCGGTAAGTATTTTTACAGACAAGTCAAACCTTGTCCTCTTTATTTAGCAGATCGCGTATATCAACATTCAATACTTCAGCGATCTTAAATAAGATAGCAAGAACCGGTTGATTTTTATTTGTGCACCATTGAGAAACCGCCGGCTGGCTAACACCAATCTTTTTGGATAGCCAAGTTTTATTTCATTCTGGTATATTGTTGGATCGCAACAAAAAATGGTTTATATTAATATTATGAATCAATCAGAAAAGTCCGAGCTGTTCAGGAAACTTCACGAGCGACCACGCATTTTTGCCATTCCTAATCCCTGGAATGCCGGCTCAGCCAAAATGCTCAGCAGTCTTGGCTTTGAAGCGCTTGCCACGACCAGCGCAGGACTTGCTTTTTCAATCGGAAAATCTGATGGCACTGGGTCGATCTCGCGCGAAGAGATGTTAGAAAATGCAAAGGTGATTGTAAATGCCAGCAGCCTGCCGGTCTCAGCTGACCTGGAAAATGGATACGGGCACGATCCTTCGGCTTGTGAAGAAACTATATTGATGGCAGCTCAGACGGGTTTGTGTGGAGGATCGATTGAAGACACTACGGGCAACCCCGCGGATCCTATATTGCCTTTTGAACTTTCTGTAGAAAGAGTAAAAGCGGCTGTGAAAGCCGCGCGCAGTCTGCCATTTCATTTCATGTTGACTGCGAGGGCAGAAAATCTGATTTATGGACGTCCGGACTTGAAAGATACGATCCGCCGACTGGAGTTTTATGCTGATGCCGGCGCGGATGTTTTGTATGCCCCCGGACTAAAGACAAAGGAAGACATTTTAACAGTAGTAAAAGCAGTCTCGCCGAAACCCTTGAATGTTGTCATGGGACTTAACAGCGCAAATTTTTCGATGGTAATGCTGGAAGATTTAGGAGTGAGAAGAGTGTCAGTAGGTTCCACCCTTGCCCGCGCTGCCTATGGCGCATTTCTAAAGGTCGCCGAGCAGATAAAGAATGATGGGACATTTGAATTTGCAGCTGATATCGTCTCTTATGCAAAAATTAACGCGATTTTCAAATGAGATGTAAGTCGGTATGACAAAATTAGAACCGAAAGCTACAGGCATACAGAGTAGTTCCCCGCTTGATTACGAAGGAAGCGCTAAGCGTCGCCATTATATTCGACACGGAATTAACAAAATCCATTTAAATAAAATTTTTATTGATCTAAACATTTTCTCTTTCCAAATGTAAAACTGTTTATGATTAAGCTCACACTTCTGTAATATTATTTGCACTTAGATGCTGGCAAAAAACCAGTAATAGGAGGGAAAGTGAACAATGCAGAAAGCGAAGTAATGCAGGAACATTGTTCAAGTTTGACTGATTATTTTTTTCTCTGTCGCTGAAGTATGGAGTATGATGAAACTCTAAATACTATTACGGACAGGTCAGACCTTGTCCTTTTTATTCAGTAGTTCGCATACGTCAACATTCAAAACTTCTGCGATCTTAAACAAGGTTGCAAGAACCGGCTGATTTTTATTTGTGCACCATTGAGAAACCGCCGGCTGGCTGACACCAATCTTTTTGGACAGCCAAAGACTGGTCTTTTCTTTTTCGATCAATACTATTTTGATCCTGTTGAATTTCTTTTTTTGAACCGCCATTGAACAAATTATTTCGTGGTAAATTCTTTCATTGGCAAGTAACAATAAAATAAAGCGCATAAAAAATCAAAATAAATATTTATAACTTTGAATTATTTAAGTAATTTTGAATTATATAAATTCAGTAACAATTAATCTGATGCCCCCTTTCTTACTATCTGCAGAAACATACATTGATCAAAATGGCTATCAGCGTTATCTTTTTAATGGTAAACTTGTTCATCGGGAAGTTGCGAGTAAAAAACTTGGCAGAAGGCTTCGCCCTGGCGAAGTCGTTCATCACATAGACAGAAATAAGACAAATAATGATCCCTCAAACCTATGGGTGTTCCCATCTCAGGAAGCGCATGACAGGGCACATAGGTATGATGCCCGCAGGTATGGGTGGAAAGCGAGTTATTGCGGGTATAAAAAATCCGGTATTCGAACCGGGATCAGTAACGTGCATTATCCAAATGCTTCCTACCTCCCGAACCGCAGACGTCATAGAAGCCGCAGTATACCAAAATTTTTTCTCATAATCCTGATTACTGCACTTGTCATTTTCGTGATTTTGACAAATCACGAATCAAGGCATGTAAGGCCTGTTAATTTTAAGCTGAAAAGAAAAAGTTCATGGGGTCAACCTATTCCTGCTAATGCCTCAAAAAATGACGTATCAGTTCGAATCAGGAGGGGAAGGCGCATAAAAAAATGAATTTGTACACTTTAGCGGTGCTCAACGTTTTTCGAAAAATTTGTCGACTTTTACTTTAAGGTGGGGGCAAGTGAAAATCGAAATCCAGTAAATATTTTTCAAATAAATGTCCGCAAGAAAAATACAAATTTTTGAACTCACGCTGGTAACTTCAGTTGCATTTATGAATTCTATCGTTCTCTCCTTTTATGTTTTTTTTAGTAATGCCTCTATCTATAAGAATTTAGAAAATATGGTGCCGCACTATTTGTCTGCAATTGGGCAGGATGTCGTTGCGATGATTTTTATGTTCTATGTCTTATACAAACAGGGTAAATCTTACAATAGTATTGGTCTGAGGTTGCCCATACAATGGATGGATATATTGCATGCCATTGGAATAATATTTTTCGTATACACTGTACGATCGTTAATAACAATTCCAATTAATTCAATAGCACCGGACTTTATCAGCCAGGCTGCACACCCGAAAAATGTTGAATTTCTGAATACCCGTTTTAGTTATTTATTAATTATCTTAATAATAACTTCTCCATTAAAAGAAGAACTAATTGTTCGGGGATTTGCGATGACGCAAATATTTGACCTTACTTCCAAAAAATATTTAGCTGTCACATTAAGCGTTATCATTCAGTTTTCATATCATCTTTACCAAGGATACGCTTCTGCGATAATGTCATTGCCCGTGTTTATTCTTTTTGCTCTATATTTTGTAAAATTCAGTAAGCTTAACCCCGTTAAATTGGCACATAAAATGATCGACCTCCTATATCTGATTCAAAAAAGGTGATTCAGGAAAGATGGTTTGACCGTTCTTTTTTTTTGATAACATCGGGGCTAATCGATGGTTCGGTCTTAGCATTGTAATAGAAATTACATTATCTATTCTAAGGGGATTTTTCTCCATTTCTCGATTTCATCATGAATATTTTTCTGCCATTCCTTTATTGCAGGCTCGACGGCTAACGAAATAACAGCACATTCCTTTTTAATTGTTTTTGCTGTTTTCGGATCCAGGTATCTTCCAATTAATATTGATGTTGATGCTCCGGGATAAATCAAAGCGACTTTGCCGGCACGGTAATATTCGTGGTAAACATACATTTGCCGCAAGTCGTCGGGTGATGGATTATATCCATTTAGATATTTCCATTTCAAATCCAAAACCACGCAATCATCTTTATCTTTATTAAGCACAAGGTCAGGCCTGATTTTAGAACGATAACCGCTATCAGGTCTCCAGAAAAATTTGGAATTTTGCGCTATTATGGTTGTGTTTGATGATTTGTGTTTTCGCAAACTGTATTTCACAAATTGCTCCCAAAGCCTGTTCATGTCAAACATCAATGCCAGGACATTATTTCTTCCTTTGACTAAATCAGGATGGTAGTGTAATAAAAGCAGCCTGGCGATATGTATTGCTGTTTTATAGGATTCCGTTTTCCTGGTAAAAACTATGTTATCAAAGCTTGCCGGTGCGATTTTTAAATCGGGCATTTCCGGGAAGTATAGTAACAATGCACCTATTCGACTTTGCAATGCTGTGTTTGTATTGATGTACATTAGCAATTGAATGGTTTTATACAGGATCATGTGTATTTTATGCTCCAAGTCGTAAGTTGTATAGCATACATAAAATCTCTCCTGGTGAACAAGATTGTGACGGATCTGTTTGCTAAAATAAAGGCTGCCTTTTAACACCGGTAAATTACTTTCTTTTTTTCGGTATTGCTTTACCAGTCCACTATGCAAAAGATATTCAAGTTCTTTGATGAACAATTCAAGATATAAATCCAGAATGGAATTGGATTTAAGGTTAAGTGAACTGGCGCTGGGTGCATGCACGTCAAACACTCCCACTGTTAGGAGCATCCTGATTAGCATGTCACGCCATTGTTTTTTTTCGCTTGCTGCAGGAAAAACTTTATCTGCCTTTGGCAAAACTTCAATTACGGTATTCCCAACCTGAATGATGCCCACGTACTCATTAAAGCGAACTCCATTGTGAATTAAGGAGAAATAGGGAAGTCCTTTTTCACCGTGAAATCTTTGCAGTGTTTTAAGCTGATTTTTATCAAGGGTAGAACCATTGTAATCCTGGTCAAGCCTGATGACCTGGTGTTCAAAAATGGTAATATGTTTTTTGTCTGACTTCAAATTATTATTTTACCAGCAGGTCCATCGCATTTTTGAAATCCTCGTCTGTCATTTTGGAAACATCTCTCAACGTGTAGATCATTCTTTCTCCAAAATCGGAACTATCGTAATCATAAAAATCAGCGAATAAGTTTTCAGTAGGCTCTGTTTGCGGATAAAAAAAAGCTTCACCCAAAACCAGTCCGATTTTTCCATAATCACCATAAAAGTACTCTTGTAATAAAGGGATAATCTTATGATGAAAAGCTGCCTTCAAATCCTGCAAACTTGCAACACTCATAAAATAACTATGCCCCATCAAGTGATCTTTATCCAAAAGTTTCTCAATGCGCTTGTTGATAGTTTTAAGCACCAAAACCAAATCGATATTTCCCAAAAGCCCTCCTGTTTCTTTACATTTTCCTTCTGCAGCAATGATTTCAGCTGTTGGGAATATCTCCTCAAAACTAAACCGTCTCCGCAAAGCCGCATCCAGCGCTTCCACACTCCGGTCGGCAGTATTCATCGTTCCAACGATATATAAGTTGGGTGGCACACCAAATTTATCTTTACTATAAGCCAGTGTAACTTCCAAAGCCTCTTCTTTGCCAATGCGTTTATCTTCTTCAATAAGCGTGATGATTTCACCAAAGATCTGCGAAACATTTCCGCGGTTGATTTCATCAATGATCAGGATGACTGGCTCTGCAGCTTTCCCAAAACTCTTTATGGCTTCATGATAAACTTTCGCATTGAATTTTTTTAGGATTTCCTCAATATCAAAGGTTTCGATCTCTTTTGTTTCTGTGATCAATGCTTCGTCGGGTTTATAGGTTTTTTCAAATTCTTTTAACCCGGAAAAGACAGCATAAAATTCCGTAAGACGTGGAGTGATTTGCACTGTATCCCTGACCTGCTGCAAATTTTTTATCTCTCCAACAGACTTAAACCGGTCATATAATTTTTGCAGGTTTTCTTTCGTCAATGGTGCTGGATTATCTGCTTTGGAATTTTTTGCACGGGCAATGATGGAATCATTGCGGTTAATTTCCTTAACCTGGACTTCCCTGCCCATTAATGATATATAAACGGGGTGTTCGCCTTTTTCAATTTTCTGTTCAATGGACTCAATAAAAGCGCTATATAAATCATCAAATGAATATTTGGCGGGCTCTGTTTTGGATTTAATGAATAACCGGTAGCAATTATGGGCTGCGACAGCACAGGCCTTCTTGAAAATCCCATCTATAATTTTATAACTGATGGGCTGCCCTTCCTTCGCTGGCTCCGTAGGTTTTATTCCTTCAATAAAATCTTCATAGCTCATGCTCTGGTGAAAAGTAGTAAATACAATTTGTCCCGTGTCTACTTTTCCATCAAAAATATCTTTAAGCTCTTTTCGAGTTTTACCTGCAACGGATTCTTTTAATATCTCCAGCGACCTGTTGATCGAATTAAAAGTCTTACCTGTTCCGGGAGGACCGAAAAGAATTTGATTAAGTGATTTGCTAATTTCTTCCATATGATATTGATTTTCTTTTAGACCTTTCTCCGAAATAATCGTGATATCTTCAGGCTCATATTTTATTGGTGATAAATTGTCCTGTCGGGGCGGATCAAATTTTTTGAAAAATTTAAATTCAGATACTGGGATTGGATTTATCTTTGCCAGAGATCTAGCCAAGAAGACGATGCTTGCTTTTTTTGTATTGCTTTTATAATCGTCAAAATTATCGCTGAAGTGTAGCACACTACCATTGTTTTTATTCCATTGTTTGCTGGAAAGGTCCTTTTGATTATCGGCAAAATCTAAAATGATTGCCTTGTACTTGACCTTTCCACCCGAACTATAGTATAGATTAAATGAGCCCCTTTCTTCAATAGTATTTCTCAGCGAATTCAATGATTCGGTTGTTCCGCTGGGACGTTTGCTATTCCACAATATACTGGCATCAAAATCTGCTGCTTCTTCAATATGCTCATCCTGCCAGCCCGTCGCGTCAGCAGTCATCAAAGCCACAACCTCCTCTCTCCATTCATCCTGAACTGAACTGGTCAGGACTGAAAGCAGGTGGGTGTAATTTTCCGAGTTAAACGTTTTTACATTAAACTCCTGATAAAAAGACTTCAGGTCATCCACAAAATTATCTGAGACAAATTTCCTTTTTAATAGATTTTCAACGATCATCCTTCTGTGATTTTCGCTTAAAATGGTGGCGCTGTTCTCGGGGTCAAGCAGGTATTTGAAAGCGTTTCTTGTGGAACCTCTTCCGATTAATTGAGGTGAAAATTTGAAAAGGATTATATGCTCAACCCAGTTGTTCATTCTGACGTAAGCCATTGCCAGTGATCTTTTATCTTCATATTTATTATACAAATTTTTGTTTTT
>JAJPJP010000137.1 GCA_021324175.1 Chitinophagia bacterium | reverse complement strand
GCCGGGCTGGGAAACAGAAAGAGTGACCGGTGTCGATTTTAGGGTGGCATCATTCAGAAAGCCGGGCTGCCCCCTGTCGAGAAGGGTGCTGATATGCGAAAGGGACAAATCGACATTCACCTGCAATTTTTGATTCGGCATAAAACTTAAGGAGGGCGCCATCGCATAGGATCGTGAAAAAACATGATCGCGGAAAGATCTCCCGTTGTCATAGCCGGTATTAAAACGATATAATAATATTTTGTTTTTGGTCAATGGGCCGGTGATATCTGCCTGTCCGCGAAAATGGTCCCAGGAACCGCCGTACAAATCAAAATCTGATGTGGTTCTGTCCAAAGGCTTTTTGGTGACAAGATTGATCGTTCCGCCAGGATCACAGTTGCCATATAAGGTGGCCGTAGGTCCTTTCACTACTTCGACCCTTTCTATATTGACCAGCATGGGGCTCGTATAAGTGGAGTTATATCCTCTCAGCCCGTTGATCAGCCTGGCATTATCGGCCCTAAAGCCCCGAATGGCATATTCGTCATACCCTGAATATTGGTTCACGCCGGCGGCTTGGTCAGCCGCATCTTTTAACGTCAATTCCATCCTGTCTTTAATCATCTCCTTGGTGATGGAGGATATCGACTGGGGGATGTTGATGGAAGGTGCCTGTGTTTTGGCGCCAAGAAAGGAATAGTCACTTTTGTAAGAATGCGCGGTGCGCCCTCTTACCTCGACATATTGCAACTGGCTGATATTGAAAGCAAGCTTTATTTCTCCGAGGTCGGATATCTGGTTTTTCCCTATTGCCACGGGCAGTTCATATGCCCTGGATTCCACAGAAGTGATGATCAAGGTGTCATGAGATTCAGGCAGGTTCCTTAGATTGAAATTACCGTTGACATCTGTAACGGTCATTTTTTTTAATTTTTCCAATTCGATGGTGACGTAAGCAGGACTTCCATCTGCATTGACGATCCGCCCTTTGACGGTGCTCCTGTCTTTTTGCGCGAAAGCAGCCCGTCCAAACAATAATGGCACCAACAAGATAATCGGGATAACTCTTTTCATGCGCAAAACTTAAAAATTCATTCTGGTGCTCAAGGTAAACCGGTGAGGCAAAAAATCAAAACAAGGAGCCGGATTTTATTGAAAGTTAATGGGGGCTGTTCAATAATGAGAGAGGGATTGCCAAAGACTAACCGGGCAACTCGGATATGCCAAAGCCAGTTAAATTTCATAGCTACCGCATTCTGAGCAAGCATCAACCACGTGTGCGACCGATACATATAATCAAAGACCGGGTATCGGCAGAATTTCGGTCCGGACAGAACATGAGTTTGAATTCGGACTCGAATCATGGTCTCAGTTTTTTTGTCTGACATTACTCAGTTTATTTTTTTTCCTGTTGGCGTTTTCGCTGTTGGCAGTCATAAAAAGCTCCTGGGGTAATAATGTCTAAGCTCACCACTCGGAACTCGGATATGGCCGTAGTGATACCTCGTGAGGCCGATGAATTGTCTGGAATCCGATGAACGAATGCATTGCTGATTAAATTCTATGAAGGAGTCATAGCCGGTTTTTGCATTGAGCTGTTTTACTGTAATCAACTGAAATAGTAGTTAGAATCAAGAATGTTTCTTTACCAGTTCAGCGTCGAGTGGATCGCCCAGCGGCACGAACTGCCCCGTGCCGCCGAATTTTTCAACTTCAGTTGGCCTTTCTATCGATTGGCACGAATTCATGCCAATCACTTTAAGGAAGCTAAAATGAGGGCGACCTTGCTATTAAGGCAAATTAAAAGACATCATCATTGAGAGGATTAGAAAACGCAATAAATCCATTTTGCATCAAAAAAAGGTTAGATCGCCTGGTCGTTCTTCAATGGCGGCGGTTTAAGCCTGATGCCCCAGATCAACAGCCAAATTAAAAGTACAAGTTCGCCGAAACCGGCAACCATGCCTATGCTGATATACGAACGATCAAAGAGTAGTGGCTGAATGTTATCTGTAAGCCAGCCGATTCCGGCGATTGCGACAGCTATTCCAACGATCCGGGGAATGTATTTGCAATAGATGATTAAGAATCCTAAGATGATCAGATAGATACCAAAGAAAATAAATGAAAGTGACCATCCATTCCGAAATGAACGAAGATCGATCATCACTTGAGCCCGAATTTGTTCGGCGCTAAGAACATGAAGATAATCTTGCGAGTCCAATAGCCCGATCACGTTAAAAAGGTTCATCAGGGCGCAAAGACTCATGATCGTGTAGACGATCCTTAACCATGCAGCTAGGAGTGAGAGGTTTGCCCACGCGGGTTTTAGCAAAACATACAACCCCCAGGCAGCAAGGATATCGCCGGAAAAATTGACCAGATAGAGAAGGATGCAATGACGAAACGTCAAAATATTAGTCTCAATATTATTTATGGTAGCCGAGGGATTCGCAGGGTTTACCAACCCACCATATAAGGCCTCAGCTACAGGCGATCCCATCATTAAGATATAGCCGACTGCGGAAACCATTGCAGCTTTCCGCATAACGTAGTAATTAACAGGGGCATTCATCTCGTCGGTTAATTAATGATTTAACGAAAGAAGAGTAAACCAAGATACTCGCTTCCGCCGGAAGACCAAAGAAATTCTCCATGAGTGGTTTTCGGCCGGATGGACTGGCACAATTAGGGGGTTTCGTCTGTTGATAACCGCTAATAACAGATCAATTCGATTAAGATCAGCCTGGGGAAGGATTATTTCTCTGGGTTTAATTTGCGCTGAATTCCAAAAAAACTGTTAATGGCCGAGGCCGTAAAGGTTCGTTTAGTAGCCAGACGGCGCGTGATCACCATTTCTGGCATAAACGATTTGACCATTTATTATGGTCATTTGAACATTAATATTCTCGTCGAAAATGACGATATCTCCATCTTTCCCTATGGCGATAGAGCCCTTTCTGTCGCTCACACGCATGATTTCCGCCGGAGTTTGCGTCATCATTCTGACAACATCCTGGAGCGGGATTCCTGCCTGCTTGATCATGGTCTTTACCAACCGGTCCGCAGTGGCAACGCTTCCTGCGAATGCGCTGCGATCCGGAAGTTTGGAGACTCCATCTTCCACGATAACTTCCATACCAGAGTGGATATTTCCAATAATGCTATTCCGCGTTGACGTTCCGGTTGCCCGCATGGCATCAGTAATCAGCGCGATCTTGCGTGGACCTTTTATTTTGTACACCAGTTGAAGCAGGGGGGGAGGAAGATGAATGCCGTCGGCAATTACTTCAACCGTCATGTCATCAATAAGGAAGGCGCCTTCAACTGCACCGGCGAAGCGGTAACCGTTTTTCCGGGTCACTCCCGACATGGCTGAATACAGGTGGGTTACATGACTGTATCCATTCTGAAAAGCATCAGCTACCTGTTCATAAATCGCATCAGTATGCGCTATCGATGGTAGAATACTCCTGGAAGTCAAATCCCGGCCCAGTGCGATAGCCCCCGGTAATTCGGGTGCAACACTCCACCTGCTGATAAAATTTGACGTCGAAAGAATATACAAATACTCTGTAGGATCGGGATTGCGGATGTATTTGGGATCCTGCGCCCCTCTTTGACTCATGGCGAGATAGGGTCCTTCAAGATGCATTCCCAACAATTCCGAGCCGCGGTCGTTGAGCGCCCTTGCCTGTTCAAAGCTGTTTAGCGTCTGGATGATATTTTCTGTTGAGCCGGCTAAAGTGGTTGGAAACATTGACGTGGTTCCAAAACGCGCGTGAACGCGCGCGATCTCCAGGAAAGCTTCTACCGAACCATCCATAAAATCGTGACCGCCTGCGCCATGTACATGGATATCCATAAAACCTGGCGAGACCCAATGACCACCGGCATCAATAATAGCGGCTCCTGTATCGCCCAGCCTGTTTTCTGAAACAGCGGCAATAAGTCCATCCTTAATGAGGACAGATCCACCAGGAAGTATTCCGTGAGGAGTAATGACGCTGCCATTCACTATAATGATTCCTGGATTCAAGGCATAAACGGGTTTTGTTTGAAGCGTAGGATGGTTGAGTCCGTGAGCAAGGCTGATGAGTAAAGGTCCAAAAAACAGGAGCATGCTTTGTGATCCTGCAGAATGCTAGCCGGATAATTATTATCAGGTGGGCGCTCAAAGCAATTTTTGACGGCCTCGGCTTTCCTGGCTTCAGGAACCGAGCAAATGATTTGCCTCGATTTCATTATCTGTCGTATACTCATGGTGATTGCAGTTCGAGGAACCTCGTCCAAGGAAGCAAACCATCCCTCTCCAAATTGCTGCTGGCGGCATCTTTCATCCAGGTTGACCTGGATAAAAGGCTGCGTCGTATTGAAGTCTGCCGGAGGATCATTGAAACCGAGGTGTCCATTTTCTCCTATGCCTACCATGGCTATGTCAATCTCGACTTTACTTATTACGTCGGATAATTCCCGACAAACAATTAAGGGGTCATCTTCTCCATTGATAAAGTATGCTTCCCGAAGTTTTCCGACCATTTGCACGAAGCGTTCCCGGAGATATCTCCTGAAACTCGCGGGTGAGGTAGCCGGGAGCCCGATATATTCGTCGAGATGAAAAATAGATACCTTGTACCAGGGAATATTTTCCCGGGTGAGATTTGTCAGCGTTTCGAATTGACTGGTACCGGTCGCAAGGACGATATTTGCCTCGTTTCTGCGTTCGATAGCTTCACGGATTATTTTTCCGGCCAATTGACCTGCAGATCGGCCAAGCTCAGCCGGTCCCGTTTGAATGATGAGTTTCATCGTGATAAGTTTGAACCGAAACTTATTACACCCCGCCGCTAAAACTTTGGCAATGATAGCTAATTGCATTCACCGGAAAAAATTGCAAACCCGTGATTCGGTTTTTTAGATAGAATGGATTCAGGACATTTGCATGTATGAAAAGGATAGTTTTCCTGTTGGCCACTTTCGCCATCGTTTTTTTGAGCGGGATTAATGGATGTTGCGGACAATCCAAATCTCAATTGCCGGCAAAACAGCTGCTCATCGTCGTGACGCCTGCGTGGGATAGTGTTCAGGGAGAATTATATGGATTTGAAATGGTGGATGGGACCTGGAAGCGTATATTCCAACACCGCTCTGTTGTTGGTAGTAGCGGAATGGGTATCGGAGCTGGGTTAGCCGCTCCATCTATGGCGAATGCCCCGCATAAAAAAGAAGGAGATAAGAGATCGCCTGCCGGGATATTTACTTTGGGATCCGCATTCGGATATGGTCCGCCAAACCAGGCAAGTTGGATACGAATGCCATATGTCCGTGCCGATGATACGCTTATCTGTGTGGACGATTCACATTCTTCGCATTATAACCAATTGACAAAGGACGATGCTAAAGTTGCTGACTGGAAAAGCTTTGAACGAATGCATCGTTCGGACGAATATTACAAATGGGGCCTATTCGTCAACTACAACTGGCCGCATTCAAAACCCGGGGACGGCTCATGTATCTTTCTGCATATTTGGGAAAATGATCATCTCGGCACTGACGGCTGCACCGCGATGCAGGAAAGTGATATGCTGAAAGTCCTTCATTGGCTGGATTACCGAAAGCGACCGATGCTTGTGGAGGCACCCCGTTCATATTATAAGTTGCTGACGAAGAAATACCATTTGCCGGAAATAGGGAGTTAGTACTAACCTAACAAGCAGCTACCACAGGCAATTGTCCAATTAGAGAGTCAGGGCTCACTTCATTGAATTTTTTTTCAAGGGATTCTTCTTATCACTGGATTTTTTTGCGTCAGATTTTGTTCATTAAAACAACAGTCGCTGCGCCAAGCTGGCAGTACGGAACGAGCGGGCCTGCCGCTCCGATAAAACTATTTCAAAGGACAATCCTGGTCATTTTTTCTCCTCACGAAGATCGGGGAGGGAACTTCCCAGAAGGCTGTCAAGAGATGTACCATTGAGACGGTAGTGATCTTTTCCAATCAGCTGTTTATAAGTCCCTATGAATGCATGCCGGTATTCACAGGCGATCTTCGCTGTGATCAGCGTCCAGGCAAAACCATCATCGAAAACGGATACTTCGTTAACAGCCAAATTTTTATTCCTCTCGTTTTGGGCGAAAGGCAAATAAAAATTTCCCGAACTTACTTTAGTAATTTCTTTTCTAGCACCCTCCGGAGTCATGAAATAAAATTCGGGAGCCCCGGCTCCGGACTCCACCGGGAAGCGCGTAAATAATATTCCCGATTCGGAAATCCGATATAGCCGTCGACCGGCATCATATTCTTCTTTTTGACCTTCGCGTTGATCAAAAACAACATAGATGTTTCCCGTATAATGCTCAGGTATCAAAAAAATCGACGACCGGCCGGAAAGATGATGGTATATAAACGTTCCGGCACTCACAATGACGGCGCAAAGGCCAAAAAAGAGTAGTTTCATAAAATACCTGGTTGATTTGGAAATAACAGATCAGCCGAAGCTAAGCTGCGTTTGTAAGTTGCGCAACTACTATTACTTCAATCAACCGTCATCATTAAGAGATTATTACTTTTCGCGTGCCAGAATTATTTGGATGCCTGCTCAAGCAGGGGAGGATCAGGAATACTGAGGGGATTGGCAGTGACTACCGACCTGAGCGGCCTGCCCGCCTTATGTGAAGATTTATATTCTTGACCCAATATCATGGAAACCGTAGAGGCAATCTGGTTTTGATAGATCTGCCCCGGCTGATCAATCTCGCCAAGCGGTTCGGTATCCGGACCGATCAAAGCCATCCAGATCTCCCCGGAACCGCGCGTATACCAGTTATGGCAGCACCATGTGTCGGCTTCTTTTCCTCTGCCGTGATCTGTCGTAATTATAAAGGTCGTATTGTCCTTATAAAACGGATCAGTTTGAATCATATACCAAAGTCCCGCCACCATCATGTCGAAATTATTCGCCTGTTGCAGATATTTGTCATACTTACGATGATGTGCAGATTCATCAGTTTCTCCAAAACTCAGGAAGACTACGCGCGGGTGATTTTTGGTAATGTATTCTCTTGCCACGATGGAAGTTAACAAGTCGTTTCGGGTGTTTCCCTTCGGCAGGATCTGTCCCTCGACTTCGTTGATCTTTTGACCGATCTCGTCACCGTTTTCGGGGACAGAATCGTAACCACTGTTTAGGTAGAGCCTATTGCGTTTTATATTGAGAATATTTGGGAACATGTTCCAGGATGCAAAGGCAACCACTTTTCCGTTAAAGCCGCTACGGGCGTTAAAGTATTCGAGAACATTGTGGTTGCGGTTGTTGATTCGCAGATTCGGAATGAATAAGGGATCGGCATATCCGGTCAGAATTTCATTATATCCGGGATAGGAAATTTTGAAAATATTTTTGACATTGACTTTGTTGTTTTCGAAACGATTCCCGTAGAGCTGCCCCTTTTTTGCAATTACGTTCCAAAAAAACGGCATCAGCTTTTTCCGTCTTTCCACCACGCGATTATCCCAATACAGGTCTTTCAATAGTGAGGTATCCTGTACAAATTCGGTATCATTGATGATTGCCGGGTCTGCGCCGGAGAATATTTCCTGCCAGCGAAATCCATCCGTCGTAATGATAAATACATTTTTTGTTTTAAAGGCAGATTGTGCGGAGGCAGCCAGGCACCACAATAAGGCCGCCGGTAACAGAGGAAATTTCATTTTAATGGGTTTTACAAAAATAGACGCGCAACGTCACTGGAACCTTATGCAAACATTAACTTTCAGTTACCGTTTACCACCAAATCATGGTGAAAGATTTGATATTCCGGATGATGGGTATTTTTGTGATAACCCGGTAAAGAGATAATTTGGCTTATGACTGTCGTCTTGAAAAGTTATTTCGGTATTTTGTTTGGAAGCATCTTTACTTTTTCTTCTGGTGCAAGCCAGGGTGAATGGCACCTGAAAAAGGATCAGGGAGGAATTCGGATCTACATGCGTTCCAATAACCATTCTTCTTTCAATGAAATCAAAGCGGAAATGACGATTGATTCCAAATTGTCTGCACTGGCCGCCCTATTGCTGGATGTTCACAATCATACGAACTGGGTCTACAGTGTGAAAACTTGCTATTTACTCCGCCAGGTATCGAACAACGAATTGTATTATTACGAGGTTATCGATTCGCCTTTCCCGGCTAACGACAGGGACCTCATCGTACACCTCAAGATCATGCAGGATTCCATTAGCAGGGTCATGACTGTTACAGCGACTAATATACCAGACTACATGCCAGCCAAAAAGAATGTTGTGCGTGTACCCCTCTCAAAGGAATTTTGGCACGTCGTACCTTCGGCTGATAACCTGCTTCGGATCGAATACTATCTTGAAGTGGATCCTGGCGGATCTGTTCCTGCGTGGCTGATCAACAGTTTTGCCGAGAAGGGCCCTTTTGAAACCTTCCGTCGACTTCAACAAGAGGTCGACATTCCAAAATACAGGGATGCGGCTCTACCTTTCATTAGAAACTAAATCGTGATTCTTTTTAAGAAATACGAATTTCTTCTGCATAATATAGTTGTAGGTAAGACCCAGGAGAACTGAGGTTAGTGTTTTCG
>JAJPJP010000042.1 GCA_021324175.1 Chitinophagia bacterium | reverse complement strand
TGTCGCTCCTGAAAACGAATTGACGATGCCCTGTATCTTTTCATTGGAGAATGCGTCCGCTGTCACGTCCACACTGTCACCTACCCTAAGATGTTCCATCTGTGTCTCTTTGAAATTTGCAGTGACATATATATCATTCTCGTGGACGATTGCAAAGAGATTCTGTCCCGCCTGCACAAGCTGACCTATCTGAATCGTACGTTTGGACACGATGCCATCGACAGGAGCCACGATCACGGTATAGGAAAGTTGCAATCGCGCATAGTCGATATCCGCCTGCCGCGATGCAATGTTTGAAGCTGTCGCGCCAACCTGGCTCTGATTGGCATTTACGCGCTTTGTCTGCACCGGAACCTGGCTCTGCGCTACCACCAGCTGCGCATCTGCAGCTTCCTTGGCCGCCTTGGCGTCATCAAATTGCGCCTTGGTGATCGCGTGATCGTTATAGAGATTTTGATAACGCTCGAAGTCCTGGGTGGTTTTCCAGACCTGCACCTTGGCCGCTTCGACATTGGCTTCGGCCGTCGTGATGCCGGTCTTCGCCTCGACCACATTTGATTGCGATACATTGACCGACTGCCTGGCCGAGCCCAACGCAGCTTCAGCCTGTTCGAGTTTAATCAGAAAGTCTTTATCATCGAGCACGACCAGCGTATCGCCTGCTCTGACATGCTGGTTATCTTTGAAGCGGATCTGTGTTACATAGCCGCTAACGCGGGAGACAACAGGGCTGATATCAGCGTCGATCTGTGCGTCATCCGTCGTCTCGTGATTCTGATAGTAGAGATATTCTTTCAGCGTAAAAATCAAAGCGCCCACCAGTACCAGGCCGAGTATGATCGGGAAAATGATTTTCCTGCTTTTTTTGGGTTGCGTCTCGTTCATAAATTGATTCTTTTAGTCTTATTTTTAAAATGAGTTGGGTTTTATATTTACGGTTGTATATGACCGGTAGATTTTAACAAAGTATAGTAAGCGATAGTCGCATCCGATTTAGCCAGTTCGAGATTGATGCGCGCCTGGTAAAGCAGGGTCTGTGCATCGATCCGGTCGGTAGTCGTCGCAAGGTTATTGTGAAACTTCGATTCCATTTCACGTTCATTTTCTGTTGACTGCGTAACTGCATCCTGCAATACCTTTATTTTATCGAGCGCCAGTTCGTAGTCGCGGTAATCCTGGTTCACTTCCGTTTTGACCTTGTCGACCTGCATGTCACGGTTGATCTCGACCTGCCTACGCTCGATCGTTGCGGTGTTCACCCGGTTTTTATTTTTATAAAGAGATGCGATGTCCCAGCTGGCGTTAAGGCCGACGACAAAAGGCGCAATGAACCCGCCACTGCTCGGAATTGGCGATTTTGTGAGATCGAAATAGTAAAGGCTGCCGCTAACGCCAACAGTCGGAAGTTTTTCATCATGGATCTTTCTGACATTGATATCAGCCGTCTCCGCCTGATAAGTGAGCGACCCGAATTCTCTTCGGTCTCTCAACGCCTGCTGCAGGTACTGTTCATAGGGGCCATCCGTATCCAACTTGTAAGACACATCTTGCACCTGGATATCCGTGCTGTCGGGGAGTCCAAGCAAAACATTGAGATTGTAATTGGCGATTTTGCGATTGCTTTCGAGCTCCATTGCTGTCAGCTGCGTATTTGATTTTTGCAACTGGAAGCGTAATACGTCGTTCATCGTTGCAAGCCCCTGGTTTTCGTATTTGGTGATCTCGTCCAGCTTTCCCTGTATATCCTGCAGGTTCTGCGCCACGATGTCCTGGCTTTGTTTAATCTTAAAATAATTGAGATACGCGCTGATCACGGTATAAACCACGTCGTCCTTGTCCTTATCTGCATCGAGCTTCGTCATTTTGATTAACAGGTCGGCGGACTTCTTCGCATATTTGAACTGGTTGCCTTCAAAAATTGGTTCGTTAAAAGATAAGGTCGCCTGGTAAAGCGGGTTGTCAAAAGGAAGCCGAATTGAACCGGACTTGGCAGTATCGCCAGGAATCCGAAGGGTTCGCGTCAGCATGAGCGCGTGATCGTAACCTGCGCTTAATTTGGCTGTTGGCAACGCCGCATCGCGGACCTGTTCAAAATGGGAAAGCGCGTGGTCGACCTGGCTTTGTGAAAGTTTCAATTGCTTGCTGTTCTGCACGCCCAACTGGACAGCTTCCGCGAGCCCGAGGGTTCGGGTCTGTGCTTCCGTTGCAACGGCAAACGCGATCAGTAGAAAAAAAATCCATACTTGCCTTTTCATAACTTGGTTTTTGTCTTTTTGCTTGGAATAACCGGCGTGGCCCGAACCGCGATTCATTTGATTGGCGGTGGGGCTTCCGTTATTGCCTGTCGGTTAAGATCTATTCTTCGTTTTTAATGTCGAGATGAGCGTGCAATAATTGTTTCAAATGCGTTTTCAGCCGGGGCGTAATTTTTTTTCGGTAGGCTTCGTCGTTATTTTTATCCACGTTGAGCAGGGTGGTATAAAAGGGTCGGGCAAGGGTCGTCTGGGAAATGGTTCCCATTACCGTGCCGACCGTGAGTTCAATGTCCACTTTACGGAAAATTTTTTTCTTTTGGCCATCCAGAAGAATCTTTTTGATCTGCTCAAAATTTCTCAGTTTAATTCGCGTGATCAGTTCTTTGATGTCTTCCGAGCGGCTGTTGTTGCCTTGCTGCATGATGTTGTGAAAACAGAGGTTGCCCATGATCTTGTCCACGTAAAAATCGATGACCTTGTCCATCTTCTCCCAGGGCGTAAGCGATTCATCCTTGTTGAGTGCCTCCAGCATTGTGTAATTCGCGCGCATTTCGAGCAGCGCCTCGAGCATTTTCTCCTTTGACCCGAAGTAATATGAAATCATCGCGAGGTTTACGTTGGCGTGCTGCGCTATGTCGCGGACGGAGGTGCCGTCAAAGCCATGGTCGCCAAAAAGCTTTTCTGCCACTGTCAGGATCTGTTCACGTTTGTCTGCCATCTTGCTTGGTTTACGCGGCAAATTTAAACAAATGTTTGAATTAAACAAACGTTTAATTAATTTTTGAAAAAAAACCGGTCTTCTCTTTTTTGGGGGAATGTGCTATCTTTGCAGCGCAACAGGCGGATTTGTTTATTGTTCAGCCTGTTGGAAATAAAAACTGAACTAATAAACGACACACTTCAGCAAATACCCACACTGCAAGTTTTCGTTACTAGTCAGCATCATCACGCAGAATTCTCCTGGTTTACCAGGTAGCAGAGGTTTGCGCGGGTATAAAAATTTGGAATCATGAAATCAATAGAAGCATGCCTGCAGGAACGAATCCTGATCATTGACGGTGCGATGGGCACGATGATCCAGCAATACAAGCTGGGCGAATCTGAATACCGCGGGGAGCGATTCAGGGACTGGCCATGTGATCTCAAAGGAAATAACGACCTGCTAAGCATTACGAAGCCGTCGGTTATCAGGGAAATCCATATGCAATATTTGGAAGCGGGCGCAGACATTATTGAAACCAATACTTTCAATGCGCAGCGAGTATCGCTGGCCGACTATCGCATGCAGGAGCTTGCTTATGAACTGAACGTGACTGCAGCAACCTGCGCTCGCGAGGCAGTCGGTACGTTTACGACGAGCCACCCTGGCGGCAGCCCAAAATTTGTTGCCGGCGCGATTGGTCCCATGAATAAGACTCTTTCTCTTTCGCCAGATGTCAATAATCCCGGCTTTCGTTCCGTCAGTTTCGACGAAGTAGCCGATGCTTACTATGAACAGGTTAGGGGTCTTGTTGACGGCGGCGTAGATCTTTTACTAATTGAAACCATATTTGATACATTAAACGCCAAGGCGGCAATCTATGCCATAAAGAAATTTTTCCGTGACACTTCTACAAAGCCGCTGCCCGTTATGATCAGCGGGACCATAACGGATGCCAGCGGGAGAACCCTGAGCGGACAAACATTAGAAGCGTTTTATACGTCAGTGATGCACGCGCGGCCGCTCAGCATTGGTCTCAACTGTGCGTTGGGCGCTGAACAGATGCGTCCTCACATCGAAGAGTTATCGCACCTCGCTGGCTGCTATGTATCGGCGTATCCAAATGCAGGATTGCCCAACGCCATGGGAGATTATGATGAAAAGCCGGAACAGACAGCTCATTTCCTGGAAGACTGGGCAAAGGCAGGATTTGTAAACATTGTTGGCGGCTGCTGCGGAACGACGCCTGAACATATCCGCCACATTGCTGAACATGTAAAGGACATCGTTCCCAGGGCCTTGCCGGTAGAAGAAACGGAGTTGGCCTGAGTTATCGACATGACAGAGAAATTTTCAATAAAACCTTTTTTGCGGCTGTCGGGGCTTGAACCATTGGTGATCCGCCCAGAGACAAATTTTGTCAACATAGGCGAACGAACCAATGTCACAGGTTCGAAAAAATTTGCGCGGCTAATTCGTGATAACAGATATGAGGAAGCACTGAGTGTGGCCAGGCAGCAAGTCGAAAGCGGTGCACAGGTACTGGATGTAAACATGGATGACGCCCTGCTCGACGGTGAAAAGGCCATGCAGACTTTTTTGAACCTTCTGCAGGCAGAGCCGGACATTGCCAAAATCCCTATCATGATCGACTCCTCAAAATTTTCGATCATCGAATCTGGGCTAAAGTGCGTTCAGGGCAAGTGCATCGTCAATTCAATTTCGATGAAGGAAGGAGTTGAAAAATTCGTCGAGCAGGCGATCATTTGCAAAAGTTACGGTGCTGCGGTCATTGTAATGGCTTTTGACGAAAGAGGACAGGCAGATACGCTTGACAAACGCGTTTCGATCTGCTCAACAGCTTATCAAATCCTTACGGACGAAGTGGGTTTTGATCCGCAAGACATCATTTTTGATCCAAATATTTTCGCCATTGCCACAGGAATCGAAGAGCACAACAATTATGCGGTCGATTTTATCGAGGCGGCGCGCATCATCAAGCAAAAAATGCCGCTTGTCAAGATCAGTGGCGGCGTCAGCAATATATCTTTTTCATTTCGCGGCAACGAAGCTGTCCGCGAGGCTATGCATAGCGTCTTTTTATTTTACGCTATCCGCGCTGGCATGGATATGGGGATCGTAAATGCCGGCCAGCTCGTCGTCTATGATGAAATCGAACCTGAGTTACGTAGTCTCTGCGAGGACGTCATACTTAACCGGCGCACCGATGCAACCGACCGGCTGCTTGCCTTTGCGGAAACCGTCAAAGCAAAAGATAAGACGGCCGCCAGGGATGAAGCCTGGCGCAATGCACCTGTCGAGGAAAGGCTCAAACACGCGCTGGTCAATGGTATCACGGAATATATTGATGACGACACGGAAGAAGCCCGGTTGAAATATCCCAAACCCCTGGATGTGATTGAAGGTCCGCTGATGGCTGGCATGAATGTGGTCGGCGATTTATTCGGCAGCGGGAAAATGTTCCTACCCCAGGTGGTGAAAAGCGCCCGCGTTATGAAAAAATCCGTCGCGATATTGACGCCGTATATCGAGGAGGAGAAAAAAAACAATCCCAAGTCCTCGCCAGGCGGGGCTGCCCGGATCCTGATGGCGACAGTGAAAGGGGATGTCCATGACATCGGCAAAAATATCGTCGGTGTGGTACTTGGCTGCAACGGTTATGACATCATTGATCTCGGCGTTATGGTGCCCGCTGACAAGATACTGGAAACAGCGCGCCGGGAAAATGTCGATATTATCGGTCTCAGTGGCCTGATCACGCCTTCCCTCGATGAAATGGTGCACGTGGCGCGCGAAATGAAACGACAAAAGTTCGAGGTGCCCTTGCTAATTGGCGGGGCGACGACTTCGCGAATGCATACTGCCGTCAGGATCTCCCCGGAATATGATCACGGCGTTGTTCACGTATTGGACGCTTCGCGCAGCGTGACGGTGGCGGGTTCGCTTCTTAACAGGGAACAACGCCCGGGTTTTCTCCACGCGATCAGTGATGAATATGCCAAACTCAAGGCAGACTTTAGCAACAAGAAATCCACAAAACAATATTTAAGTCTTGCCAATGCTCAGCGAAACAAGGCACCCGTTGCCTGGGAGAAATTCGAGCCTGTACAGCCGAAGTTTACCGGAAATAAATCGTTCAACGACTATCCTTTAAGCGAGATTGCCGCCTACATCGACTGGCAACCGTTCTTTATCGCCTGGGAGATGCACGGAAAATTTCCCCAGATTCTCCAGGACCAGAAGATCGGCGTGGAGGCGAAAAAACTTTACGGGGATGCACAGGTTCTTTTGAAGCAAATCATCAGCGAGAGATGGCTTACTGCAAACGGCGTGATTGGTTTTTGGGGAGCTGCGAGCGATGGCAAGGATACCGTTATCCTCAAATCCGGCTCACACGAGTGCCGTCTTGAATTCCTTCGGCAGCAGGTGAAAAAAGCCGCGAATCAGCCAAATATGTCGCTGGCTGATTTTATCAGGCCGGAGCTGACAGGCCAGCCACCAGCGAAGCCCGACCACATCGGTGCATTTGCGGTCACGATGCAGGGTATTGAAAGCCACATCGAACGTTTCCAGCGCAATCACGACGATTATAACAAAATCATTTTGCAGGCTCTTGCCGATCGGCTTGCAGAGGCTTTCGCAGAATTGCTCCATGAACGGGTCCGTAAAGAGTTTTGGGGATATGCTAAAGATGAGCAACTCTCCAACGAGGAATTGATCCGCGAAGCTTATTCCGGCATTCGCCCGGCGCCTGGTTATCCTGCCTGCCCCGACCACACTGAAAAACGTAAACTGTTCAAGTTGCTGGATGCGGAAAAAAATACGGGCATCGTACTCACCGAGTCGCTTGCCATGTACCCGGCGTCTTCAGTATGCGGTTGGTATTTTGCTAATCCGGAAAGTAAATATTTCGGCGTCGGCAAAATCGAGAAGGACCAGGTGGAAGATTATTCCAGGCGGAAGAATATGCCCGTCGAAGAAATCGAAAGATGGCTTAGGCCTATCCTCGAATACGATGCCTGATTGCCTAAAAGCTTGCTAATAATTCCTAACTTGCACCCTTTGCCTGGTTATGCCGAAACACATAAAATGGAATGAGACGCAGCTGTTGTCACTTACCCTGATTGTATTCCTCTGTTCCCCGGTCTTCCTTCTCGCACAAAAAAAGGAGACCAAAAGAAAACACGAGATCTACTTTTCGTGGGGCTATAACGAGGAGTGGTATACGCACAGCACGATCCACATTTCACAGCCTAATTTAGGAAACGATTACCAGCTTAACAGCATAACGGCGCGCGATCATCCCGGCTGGGACGAGGGGATTTTTAACCGGGGCATCACCGTTCCCCAATTCAACGTGCGCGTGGGCTACGTATTCAACGAAGAAAATGGCTGGATCTTCGAGCTCAATTATGACCATCCAAAATTCATCGTCAATGAAGGAAACGTTCACCTAACCGGTCGGCTGAATAAGCAACCAGTGGATACCACGGTCATGTTCACGCAGGCCAACGGTTATCACTACTATCTGAACAACGGTGCCAACTTCTTTCTTTTTGACATCGTCAAACGGCTGCACATGTACAAAACCAGGGACGAGAAATTCAAGTTGGATTTTCTCGCTAAGTTCGGCGTTGGTTTCACCGTTCCGCATGTAGACAATGAGCTTTTCGGGCATACGAATGTTCCGCATTTTCAGATCGGCGGGTGGAACACGGGTGTCGAAGCGGCGATCAGGGCGACTTTTTTCCGCTATGTTTACCTCGAATACGGCAACAAGCTTGATTATGCCCGCTATTCGGGCCTGGGGCTTTATGAAGGAACCGCTCACCAGGCTTTTGGAACTTACGAGATGATGCTAAGCCTTGGGCTGGTATTTCCTGCGGGAAAAAAGATCAACTGAGTTTACTCCCAGAAATATTTTCTGACTCGCACCTTGTAGGTTGTGCTGATAAAAGTGCGGATATGGCTCATCGCTTCATCGATGTCGTCTGTGACTAACAAAAGCGCCAGGTCTGCTCTCGATATCGTTCCTTGCTCTGCCATAAATTCGATATTGCGCATCAGCGGCGCATAGTAATCCTTGCCAAATAATACAATGGGAAACTGGGTGATGCTCTTGGTCTGAATCAGTGTAAGCGTACCGAAAAATTCATCCATGGTGCCGAAGCCTCCCGGCATGACGATGAACGCATAAGAATATTTAAGCAGCATTGTCTTTCGGATGAAAAAATAATCAAAGGTCAGCCACTTATTCATGTATGGGTTGGGCTTCTGTTCGAAGGCAAGTCTGATATTACAACCAACGGACATGCCCTTATTTTCAAATGCGCCTCGGTTTGCCGCTTCCATGATGCCAGGTCCTCCGCCCGTCATCGTTGTAAATCCCATTTCTGATATTCGTTTGCCAAATTCACGGGCGGCAGCATAATATTTATTTTCTTCGGTAAAACGGGCCGAGCCAAAAACGGTTATGCAGGGACCTACAAAATGAAGGGTCCTGATTCCCCGGAAAAGCTGTAAAAGAACGCGAATGATAAATCCCAGTTCGTATGTGCGGCTCTTCGGCCCTTGAAGGTATACTGGCGGCTTTGCCGGAATAATCCTGTCGGATTGCGCCATAATGTAAGTTAGATTAGATACAAATGGTAAATTGCCTGCCGAAATTAATTCAACATTTTATGTCCACATTCAAAATCATCAGCTATAATGTGAACGGGATCCGGGCTGCCATGAAAAAAGGTTTCATGGACTGGTTGAAAACTAATCCTGCCGACATTATATGCATCCAGGAAACAAAGGCGCAAAAGGAAGACGTCGATCATGCAGCATTTGGCGCCCTGGGCTATGCCGATTATTGGTTCAGTGCACAAAAGAAGGGATATAGCGGCGTGGCGGTATTTACCAAGATCAAACCTGATCACGTCGAATACGGAACGGGACATAAGGTGAGCGATGAAGAAGGACGCGTTATTCAGATGGATTTTGGTGACATTCGCCTAATCAATGCTTATTTCCCGTCGGGAACCTCCGGAGATATCCGGCAGACGTTCAAATACCAGTGGCTCGAAGAATTTCTTCTATACCTGCACGGACTCAAAAAGAAGCATCCAAAGCTTATCCTTTGCGGCGACTATAATATCGCTCATCGCGAAATTGACATCCATGACCCGAAAGGCAACAAAAATTCTTCGGGCTTTCTCCCTGAGGAGCGTGCGTGGATGGACAAATTCTTTGCGAATGAATGGACCGATGCATTTCGCGTCGTTCACACCGAACCCCACCGTTATAGTTGGTGGAGTCAGCGATTTCCTAGTGTGCGTCTCCAAAACAAAGGATGGCGCATCGATTATATCAACGTAACGGATGCGCTGAAAAAACATATCAAAGACGCAGAAATATATCCAGACATCAAACACAGCGACCATTGCCCTGTTTATCTCGAGCTGGACAAATAGGTTATTATTCACATGCTTTTAAAAAGATTTTTTTCTCCCACACTTTTTATTGCAATCTAACATGCCAACGTCCTGCAATGCAATGACTGCGCTCAGGATAAAACTTCTGTAATGCTTGCCCAACGTGGGTTCCAGCCTGCAGCGTGGGGAAATAAATTTTGTTGGATTCAAAAAGCGTCTATATTTGTCCTCCCTTAAAATTCTTAAAAAATCACACGATGAACAAGGCTGAGTTAATCAACAAAATCTCCGACGATACCGGTGTCACCAAAACGCAGGCGAATGCTGCGCTCGATTCATTTATAGAGGCCGTAACCAAAACGCTTAAAGGTGGAGGAAAGGTAACGCTTGTCGGATTTGGCACATTTACTGTAACCAAAAGGCAGGCGCGCAATGGCCGCAATCCGAAGACCGGCGCGGTGATTAAGATCAAGGCAAAAAAAGTTGCCAAATTCAAAGCAGGGACCGAGCTGGCCGCCAAATTATAAAGCTTAATTTTTTAACAGAAGTTTCGATGCCTGCGTGCCGGAGCTTTTCATTTTCAATCATAATAACAAATCATGGGCAAGGGAGACAAGAAAACAAAAAAAGGCAAAATATTCAAGGGATCATTTGGCAAAAGCAGACCGGCAAAACGGAGAAATAAATCAGCGCCAAAAAAAGAGTCCGGTAGTTAGAAAAAATTATGGTGCAAGCCGCTCGATGATCCACGCATTGACGTTGTAACTGTATTGAATGCGGTCGTGTAACCGGTTTGACCTTCCCTGCCAGAATTCGAAGACAGAAGGGATCACGCGATAGCCACCCCAGTTCTCCGGCCTCGACGGAGGCTCGTTTCCAAATTTGTTTCGGAATGCCTGTTCATTGTCATCCAGCCATTGCCTGTTCTCGATGACATGACTTTGCGGTGAGGCCCATGCCCCGATCCGGCTTCCCTCCGGTCGGCTGCAAAAATATTCATCGCTCTCCTTTGTGCTCGTCTTGATCACTATCCCGGTAATGCGAACCTGCCGTTCCAACTCCTTCCAGAAAAACAAAAGGCAGGCCTGCGGATTCTCCTGCATCTGTTTACCCTTATTCGAATCGTAGTTTGTAAAAAAAACAAAACCATTGACGTCAAAGGCTTTGAGAAGAACCGTACGGGCTGCGGGCAGACCATCGATCGAAGCAGTGGCAAGCGTCATTGCATTGGGTTCTTCAATTTTTGCGCTGACGGCCTCCTGCCACCAAATAGTAAATTGCTGGAAGGGATCGGCAGTGACTGAGTCTTCGGACAATTGGCGCTTGTGGTAATCCTTGCGCATTGAGGCTGGTGCGTCCATCTGTTCTAATTGAAAAACAAATTTACCAAAAAGGAATTGGCGGTTGGGCTTGAATCAAAATTGTCCTGTTTCTCCCTGGAAGCCGCTCTTTTCCGTGCCTGACTTGGCAAGAAGCGTTTCCATTTCAGAGATGCGCCGTAGCTGGCTTTCCAGTTTCTTATTGTGTTCTGAGACTTGTTGAAGGTCGCTGTTTAGTTCATCCAGGAAAGCTACTTTTTTCTGCAATTGCTGGCGCTGGAAATTCGCTTCCTTGAGCTTGTCTTCGGTGTCGGCGAGGATCCTGCTCAGACGCTGGTTCTCTTCCCAGAGCGCAGCATCTCGCCCACGGAGATCGTCCAAATCCTTGGTCAGCTTGAAATATGAAAGCTGCAGTTCCTCGTAGTCGCTTCCTGAGCGCGACTGCACTACGTTGCTTTCGATCTTTTGGAGTTTATCCTGAAGCAGGTTGAATTCCGAATAAGCTTTATCGAGACGATTGGCCATTTCTTCGGTAAGTCGATGCTGGTGGCGCAGGTGATTGATCTCATTTTCCTTTTCCGAAAGGACTTTCCTCATGTCCGAGAGCTGGTCGTTCAGTTGCGCATTCGTTTTGAGCACATCCAAATACTTTTTCTCAAATTCCTTAAGCATGTCGATCTGTTCAAGCAACCTTGAGATCTGCTTATTATGCTCTGCAAAATTTTCCTGTGCTGATTTGAGCTGCGAAAGATAGTCAGCCGTTTCAGTCTGCAGCTGCACCGTGGGCATTTCGACGGAAGCCTTGTGCTCGGCTGGCATCGACGAGGAGCGATATTTGGCAGAAGTGATTTCCTTCTTGAGTTCTTCCACTTCGATGTTCAGGATCTGTTCGTTTTCTCGAGCTTCTGCAAGACGTTCGCGCAGTTGTTGCTGTGCGCGCTCCTGCATGTCCATATCATTGTAATATTTAAGTTTCCAGTTATCATTTTCACTGATTCCTTCAGGTCCCGTTTCTTCAATGCGAAATTTTTTTCTGGCGCTCCAGAAAAAGTGAATACAAAAACCAAGGATAATGGCAACCACCAGGAAAATGATGGTTTCCGGAAGACCCAGGCTCAATTGGACCTCAAGTAGATTTGAATAAATATTCATAACGGTTCGGAGTGTTTAAAGAAAACACGTTGAAAAATACGTTCAACTTTATGGCTTTCAGTGGATAATAAACACAGGTATGAAAAATCCACCTTGCACAGGTGGATTGGAGTGTCTAAAATACTAAGCTTATGGGATAAATACAAATAAGTCCGGAAGATTTTTTGCGGATTTTCAATCTCTTACGAGGGTTCCTACTTTCTCACCTCCAATCACCTTCAAAAGATTGCCGGGCTGGTTCATATCGAAGACAATGATGGGAAGCTTGTTTTCCATGCAGAGCGTAAAAGCCGTCATATCCATTACACGAAGGTTCTTCGAAATGCATTCCTGGAAACTGACAACATCATATTTTTTTGCCGTGGGATCTTTTTCGGGATCAGCGGTATAAATCCCGTTGACGCGTGTGCCCTTGAGGATCACGTTGGCATTTATTTCGATAGCCCTCAGCGAACCTGCCGTGTCTGTTGTAAAATAGGGGTTGCCCGTCCCTGCCCCGAAGATCACCACACGACCTTTTTCTACGTGCCGGATGGCTCTTCGGCGGATATAGGGTTCGGCGACCTGTTCCATTTTGATCGCGCTTTGGAGCCGGGTATAAACACCGATTTTTTCGAGGCCCGCCTGAAGCGCCATGCCATTGATCACCGTGGCGAGCATACCCATATAGTCGCCATGTGCTCTTTCTATGCCCGTGTCGGCTTCGTTCATCCCCCGATAAATATTCCCGCCGCCGATCACGACAGCGACCTGCACGCCCAGGTTCACCACGCTTTTGATATCCTGCGCATACTGGGCGATCACGGAATTGTCGAAACCAAAACTCTTATCGCCCATCAACGCTTCCCCGGAGAGTTTCAACAATACCCGCTTATATTTTGGCAGCATAACTTTATTTAGGATTTATTTGTCGTGGTAATTGCCCGTTGGCATTTATAATACACAATGGTTGCAAAGAAAAGATTTTTACTCAAAAAAACGTGCACAAAAAAAGAGAGTTTTCAACTCTCTTTACCATTTTTATTTCCCTAGCTGTACCCGCCTGAAGGCAACTACCTTGGCCGCCGGATCAATACTTTTGAGATAATCCCCGACAGTCTTGGACGCATCCTTCACATAAGCCTGTGCGAGCAGCGTATTCTCTTTGAAAAATGCGTTCAGTTTGCCCATTGCAATCTTATCAATCATTTCATCGGGCTTGCCTGCCATCTTTGGATCGTTCTTGATCTGTTCGGTGACGATTTCCTTTTCCCGCGCAATTGTCTCTGCAGGAACGGAATCCGCATCGACAGCAACCGGGTTCATCGCCGCGATCTGCATTGCAAGATCCTTGCCTGCTTCCAGCACCTGGCTCGAACTTTTGGTAAGGCCAACGAGCACGCCCATGCGGTGCGCACCGTGAATATAAGCGGCGACTCCTTCTGCATCGAGTCTTTCGAATCGCGCGAGTTGGATTTTTTCGCCAATCTTGGCAACCTGGTCGTTGATCTTGTCGGCGACAGTCGCGCCATCCAGCTTTGCGGCTAGCAATTCTTCGAGTGAATGCAAATTATTTTTGATCGCTAGTTCCATGATGCTTTTTGCAAATTCCACGAAGTCTGAATTCTTTGCAACAAAGTCTGTTTCGCATGCCAGCGTAATAATAAATCCTGTCTTATGATCTGTCGTTGTGCGCGCGACTATCACGCCTTCCTTAGCTTCGCGGTCGCTGCGCAATGCGGCGACTTTCTGACCTTTCTTGCGGAGGTAGTCGATCGCTTTTTCAAAATCGCCATCGCTTTCCATAAGGGCTTTGCGACAATCCATCATCCCTGCTCCCGTCGTCTGACGCAGCTTATTTATATCTGCTGCCGTAATCGTTGCTATTGACATATATTCTGTTTATTATTCTCCTAATTAGTACGAATTCAAATCTACACATTGACCTTAGCGGCCACCCGGACGCCTCGCTCCTCCGCCACCCCCGATTCTGCGCCTTGGCGCTCCGGTGCCCACAGGCCTTTTGTCTCCCTTGCCCCTGCCGCTCTCGCTATCTGCTTCAGCCATCAGTCGAGCTGCCTTTCTTTCATTCTCGTCCGAAGTATTTTCTTCCACTTCTTCCTCTTTGGCTGCCTGTCTCTCGGCGAGTCCTTCGGCAATCGCTGCCGTAATATAGTTTGCGATAATTGCGATCGACTTGGTCGCGTCATCGTTGGACGGTATCGGAAAATCCACTTTGTTGGGGTCGCAATTGGTATCCACCATGCCGAAGGTGGTTATGCCGAGCCGGATCGCCTCAGCGAGCGCGATGTGTTCATGGCCGATATCGACGATGAATAGCGCCGCAGGCACGCGTCCAAGCTGCGAAATCCCACCCAGCACTTTTTCCATCTTATCCTTGTCCCGGCTGAGCGTGAGACGTTCTTTCTTGGTAATGCTGTCAAAACTCCCGTCGCTGAGCATCTTTTCGATGCTCAGCATTTTCTTCACGCTCTTACGCACCGTATTGAAATTAGTAAGCATGCCACCCAGCCAACGTTCCGTGGCAAAAGGCATGTTCACTTTTTTTGCGCAGTCGGTTATGATCTCTTTTGCCTGTTTCTTGGTTCCGACATACATGATCTTCTTGCCGCTTTTCGCGATCTGCTTTAGCGCAGATGCCGCTTCCTGCAGACTCTCCGTCGTCTTGTTCAGGTCGATGATATGAATGCCTTTCTTTTCAGCGAAAATATAGGGTAGCATTTTAGGATTCCACTTCTTACGCAAATGACCAAAATGTACGCCTGCATCAAGTAGTTGTTGTTGTAATGAAGTGTTTTGTTCCATGTGTGTATTTTGAATAATTGTGTTATTGAATTTGTACCGCGGCTGTTAACGCTTGCTGAACTGGTAGCTCCTGCGTGCCTTTTTTCGTCCCGGTTTTTTGCGTTCAACTGACCTCGGATCACGGCGCAGGAGTCCGGCAGCTTTCAGCGCCGGGCGAAGTTCCGCGTTGATCTGAAGCAGGGCGCGGGCAATGCCGAGCTTAGCCGCCTCCGCCTGCCCCTTGACGCCCCCGCCAGTGGCGTTGATGACTACGTCAAACTTGTCGGTGAGTTCCGCCGTTTTCAGTGGCAGCTCTACCTGGTTTTGCAGGTAGGGCAAAGTAAAATACTCCTTGTAATCCTTCTCGTTTATCATAATCTTGCCGGTGCCGCGGCTAAGGAACACACGGGTTACAGCCTCTTTTCGGCGGCCGACTGAATTTCTTTGTTTTTCCATGAT
>JAJPJP010000339.1 GCA_021324175.1 Chitinophagia bacterium | reverse complement strand
TGGGGAAAATTTCATTATATGATCGACGGTGCGCCCGGCGAAAATAATCAATAAATGAATTATTAAATAATCGGCAGGCTTATTGATGTTTTCCGTTCAAATAGTATATTTAAAGTGGAATTCATCTTCAGTGAAGCCATGCAAAGAAAGTTTATTTTTGTTTTGATTATCCTTCCTGTTCTTCTTTCATGTCACAACAAGCGGACTACCTTAAATGAGAATCCGAATGCAACCTCGACTGATTTTATTGACGCATTCCCTGCCGTTAGCCTTCCATATGAAATCACTGATAGGGTTCTCACTCATGAACAGAATGATTCTTTTTTTGTGAATTTTAAAACATTTACCAACTTTTTCCCTGACAGCATCATAACCCGCCACTTTGGAAAATTCACCAAGCCTAGATTTTACCTTCTCGGCAAAGCCCAGGCGCTGAAGAATGAATATTATCTCGTCTTTAATGCCATCGCTCCCGAAAAAAGAATTTCATTTATAAGCTGCTATACGCGGGACAAAAAATTTTCAGCTGCCCGTATACTATTTTCAGAACAAGATCAAGGATATCATACATTAGCGACTCTAGACTCAAAGTATACAATTATCATAACGCACCAGCACGTTAATTCTTCCGGCGAATCAATTTATAGAAAGGAAGACTATATATACAATGACGCCGCTGCCGATAAATATAATAATGCTAGTAAATTTATGTTAATCCTGACTGAGACTAATGATCCCACCAGAAGGGATCTTGCGGTAATAAACCCGCTTGACACGCTTCCTAAAAAACATCGGTTTTCGGGTGATTATGTTCAAGATAAAAGGAATTTCATCTCTGTACGCGACATGGGAAAAGATCCGTCGCGATTCATGTTTTTCATACATTTCGAAAAAGAAAACGGTGGATGCAAAGGGGAGTTAAAGGGATCGGCAAAGTTTTCCGGTTCAACCATCGCACAATATCATTCGCATAACGATCCCTGTGGAGTTCAGTTCACTTTCAAAGAAAATCAAGTTTACATGAAAGAGATTTCGCCCTGCGGAAGTCATCGAGATATCACCTGTCTTTTCGAAGGAGTTTATGCAAGAAGAAAAGATCTGAAAAAGACAAATTTCAAAAAGTCAAAATAACAACGAAAGAATCTCGGCCCAACTCAAAATGACTACGCTGTGTCAAATTCACACAATCCAAATCAATTTTATCCGTTATATTGCGGCCCTTTAGGAGAAAATTTTGGGAAAAGAAACAATTAGCTCATGAGTTTCACAAGTTTTACGGTGCCTTATCTGGTAGACGAGCGCTACAAGAAAAAGGTGGCCTATTTCTCCATGGAGTTTGCTATACACCAACCCCTCAAAATATATAGCGGAGGTTTGGGTTTTCTTGCAGGAAGTCATCTGCGCAGCGCTTACGAGTTGCGGCAAAACCTAATCGCCGTCGGTATTCTTTGGAAGTATGGATATTACGATCAGGCCCGTAACCAAGATCAAACGCTGCAAGTTACATGGCTGGAAAAACAGTACAGTTTTCTTGAGGATACGGGGATTAAATTCCAAATAAACATCCACGAGCATCCGGTTTGGGTGAAAGCATGGTATCTCAATCCAAAGACATTTAAGAGCGCTCCTCTTTTTTTGTTGAGTACCGATCTAGCGGAAAACGATTATGTCTCACAAACTATTACTCATCGATTATACGACGCGAACGTCGCAACCAAAGTCGCTCAGTTCATACTGCTTGGTGTAGGAGGTGCCAAATTGATCGACGAACTGGGATTCAAGCCTGACTTGTATCATCTTAATGAAGCGCATGGTATTAGTGCTGCATTCTATTTATACCAGAAGTTCAATAAAAATATTGAAGAGGTTAAAAAACGCCTGGTATTTACTACACATACGCCTGAAGAGGCAGGGAATGAAAAGCATGACATTTACCTTTGCCATAAGATGAGCTATTTTTGCGGGCTGACAATAGATGAGACCAAAAAATTAACTGGAATTGAGGATGACAGTTTTAACCATTCACTCGCCGCGTTGAGAATGGCGCACATTGCAAATGGTGTGTCTCAACTTCATGGGAAAGTTTCCAGGGCTATGTGGAGTAAATACACTAATATTTGTCCAATTATCTCTATTACAAACGCACAAAACTGGCAATATTGGGCAGACAAGCAGTTGTATAAAAAAATGGACGAGAACGATGATTATTGGTGGGACGATCGAAAAAGATATTTGAAGAAAAGAACCTTTGAGATTGTCGCCGATCAAACCGGAAAGATTTTTAAGCCTGAAGTATTCACCATCGTCTGGGCAAGGAGGTTTGCGGGATATAAGCGCGCTGAAATGCTTACCTGGAACAAGGAGAAATTTAATAAATTAACATCGAGTACCAAATATCCCGTTCAGATCATCTGGGCTGGGAAGCCGTATCCAATGGACTACCCTGCAATAAATGAATTCAACAACCTTGTTCACCTCAGCAAAGACTACAAGAATGTGGCAGTTGTGATCGGATATGAATTAGGCCTTTCCAAGCGCCTGAAGCAAGGAGCAGACTCTTGGTTAAATAATCCGAGGGTCCCTCGTGAAGCGTCGGGAACAAGCGGGATGACGGCTGCCATGAACGGAGCTGTTAATTTTTCGACTGACGACGGGTGGATACCGGAGTTTATCAATCATGGCCACAATGGCTTTGTCGTCCCCAAGGCCGATTACGCAAATATGAACGTCCAGCAACAGGACGAGTATGATTTGAAAAAATTGTACGAAATTCTGGAGACTGAAATATTGCCTCTTTACTATGACGATTACGCGACTTGGAGACACATTGCGAAAAATGGAATGCGGGATGTCCGGTTTCAGTTTGACGCTGGAAGGATGGCGCATGACTATTACGAACGCCTTTATAAATAAGCTGTTCCCGATCTCCTTCTTTCGTCTACCCCTTGATTTGCAGAATAGCCCTAAAATGTCTGCCTAATAATAGCAAGAGTAAAGATTGGCATTTCGTTTTTCTTCTTTTTCGATTTCTACAAAAGAAGACAGGATCTGCGCATTTAATTTGTCGACGCAGACAGTATGCTCGTAGTGGGCAGCTGCCTTACCGTCTTTGGTTCTCACAGTCCAGCCATCGTCATCGTAATAAACATCCCTTGTTCCCAGGTTAACCATCGGCTCAATAGCAATAACAAGACCCTGATGAAGCTTGGCTCCCGTACCACGTCGACCGTAGTTCGCCACCTGGGGATCCTCGTGCAGGCTTTTGCCAAGTCCATGGCCAACAAGTTCCCGAACGATACCGTAGCCGAATTGCTTCTCCGCGTAATCTTGAACAGCAAATGATATATCGCCAACCCTGTTTCCGGCAATGGCTTTATCGATACCCTTATATAGAGACTCTTTTGTAACCTTCATCAGTTGTAGGACTTCCTTCCCGGGATCTCCTAATGCAAACGTGTATGCGCTGTCGCCGTGATATCCATTCTTCAATACGCCTACATCCACAGATATGATATCGCCAGGTTTCAGTTCTTTCGATGAAGGAAACCCGTGAACAACCGCCTCATTTACTGAAATGCAGCTCGCATAAGGGTAGCCGCGATAACCTTTAAACGATGGGGAACCTTTCAAATCCAAAATCAATTCTTCGACCTTAAGATTGATATAACTTGTCGTTAAACCGGGCCTAAGCAATTTTGCTGCTTCAGCGATGGCGGTACCCACGATCCTGCAACTTTCGCGGATTAATTCAATCTCAGCTTGTGTTTTATAATAGATCATAGACCTGTTGGCTCTGCTTCCTCAGACACTGGCAATTTTACAAAAATCTGGCAAATATACCCATTTCACTCGTAGTTGGAAGGCTTAACGGCTGGCTAGCCCGGCTAACGACTGCTTGCCATTTTCCGGATCGTTCAATTCCGGCATCCGAAAACCGGATGCTAATCTAAAGGCCGTTCCGTGAAACAGGAAAATACTTAGGTGTGAGTGGGTGTGATTGCCATAAACACGTTAAGCGAAGCTTAACGTGTCGCATCAGAAAACTAACAATTTTATATCGCTGAAGATGTTACCGATTGCCTTCCCTGAATTCGGCCGCTTTTCATCAAACCGTCATATTGACGCATAAGCAATTGCGTCTCGATCTGCTGCAAAGTATCCAAAATAACGCCAACCATAATCAACAGCGATGTCCCACCAAAAAATGCAGCAAACCCCTGCGTCACTCCAAGTCGCTGGGCAAAGCCAGGCAAAATTCCTACAACAGCTAACAGAACGGCGCCGGGAAGAGTTATCTTATCCATTACATTGCCAATATAATCTACGGTGGGTTGCCCTGGTTTCACTCCCGGAATAAAACCGTTATTTCTTTTCAGATCCTCGGCAATTTGCTTAGGGTTAAAAATAAGTGCAGTATAAAGAAATGTGAAGCCAACCACTACCAGCGCATAAATGAGCATGTGATAGTAATTCTTCGGATCTGAAAACACTTGAAGGATCCCTTCCTTACTTTCAAAACTGGTATACGATATTAATGTCGGTAGGAACATGATCGCCTGCGCAAAAATAATCGGCATCACGCCGGCGCTGTTCACCTTCAAAGGCAAGAATTGTCTTGCGCCACCGAATTGTCGGTTACCGACGATTTGTTTGGCATA
>JAJPJP010000211.1 GCA_021324175.1 Chitinophagia bacterium | reverse complement strand
GCACCGTTTCCCTGCTACTTGTCAAAATTAGGGCGACATTGGATTTATCCCGGTGGGTTAATTTGAAATCCATATCGCGGGCAAATCCATGCCTTGCCAGATGATAGGGCCTTTCCTCGTAAAAAAACTGGTCATTTTTTAAGGTGCCAACAATTGGAAAAAGAATTGGTGATTTCTTCGACCAGAACGAGGGGTCGCCACGCCATAAATATTCCAAGCCAAAAATCTTATGATAAACGGATTGTAATTCCGCCCCCTTCGCAGCTACTTCCACCTTGATATGTTCATTTTCGAGTTCGTACATTTTGGAATTTTTCATATCTCAATAGGATGTCCAATTTCCCAATGCAGACCAAATGGATCTTTGAGTCTTCCTACGACCCAACCATGCGACTCGCTGACAGGGTAAATTGGGGACGCGCCGTTTTCAATTGCTCGTTTGAAGGTTTCCTGGGGGTCGGGCACAGTCAAAATTATCCTGATTTGGCCTCCTTTGGTCATTTCATCCAAACTGAAATTATTTTCATCTTCGCCGATCCAAAATTCTGAATGATGTATGGTCAACCTGGCTACCACAGGGCCCGCGGGACCATCCAGACGATATTGTACGGAAGCGCCGAAAGAATCAGTATAGAACTTGATTGCCTCAAGACAATTGCGAACAGTTATCCATGGCGCTATGTTTTGCGCATTTTCAGGCGATAAATAACCTGCCATTAACGGGATTTGATTTTCAAAAATAAGGAATTGCCCATCAACGCTTTGTCCCCAATTATTCATCTATGAATTGGATTGACTATATTTGGCCATGCGCCGCTACTTAGAGATTATTTGGACGAGCTTTAGGATGGCTTTGCAAGAGTTCCAATCGAACAAGCTGCGCACCCTTCTTTCTTTACTTGGCGTGACTTTCGGCGTCTTTTGCATTATTAGCGTGCTGGCCATCATAAGCAGCATGAACCTTGCCTTAAAAACGGAACTGCAGTCCATAGCCGGTCATACCGTATTTATTGGTAAATGGGAGAACGGTGGGGGACCCGACTACCCTTGGTGGAAATATATCAAAAGGCCAGAAGTCAAATATACCGAGATGCAGTTGGTACAACAAAAGGCCCCTGATTCGACTAGCATTTCGTTTTTTATGAATATAAACGGCGATGTCGAATATGGAGACGCGGTTATGACTGGCGTCAATTACTATGGCATTACGGAGGAATTCCCCGAAGTCCAGCCAATTTCGATCGGATTCGGGAGGTTTTTTCGCAATGAAGAATTTGCCAATGCTGCGAATGAGGTCGTCATGGGATATTCTATTGCGCAGGATTTATTCGGGAAAGCTGAAAAGGCCGTTGGCCAGTTTATAAAATTAAAAAATGCAAAAGTTGCTCTCATTGTTGGCATCATTGCCAAGCAGGGACAGAACATTTTCAATGCTTGGGATTATGACCATAGTTTGCTCCTCCCCTACGGTTTCCTGAAGCAGATGACGGTTGAAGAATTTTCCAGCCCCGCAATCATGGTAAAGGGCTCTCCGTCGATGCCAATTGGCGAACTTAAAGATGAACTGAGAGGGGCAATGCGATCGATACGTAAGCTCAACCCTACGCAGGAAGACAATTTCTCATTGAATGATATCGGTTCGGCGACAGATTTTTTTGATAAACTTACAGGATGGATGAATATGGGGGGATGGGCAATTGCAGGTCTGTCACTTATTGTTGGCATGTTCGGAGTTGCAAACATAATGTTTGTCACAGTCCGAGAAAGAACAAGCCAAATTGGTTTAAAAAAGGCAATAGGCGCCAAGAAGAATACAATACTCACTGAATTTCTATTTGAGTCGGCCTTTCTTTGCATTATCGGCGGTATTATTGGTCTTTGCGGCGTATTTATAATTACTGTTCTCGCCTCGGCGATTTTGCCTTTCAAAGTTTTCATTCCCGTTGCAATCATTTTCCTCGCAATTGGAATATGTATCTGTGTGGGAATTCTTGCAGGAGTCATTCCGGCCGTGAGCGCTGCACGCCTGGATCCCGTCGTTGCTATAAGAAGCAACTAGCCCGGTTTTTGGTCATTTATCCAGACGACAAATCGTTCGATGCGTCAGGCCATTCGCTCGTTCAAATGCCCATAATTCCTTTCCGCTTAACAATTTGTATAACCCTTAACATAAAAGGAAGTCGCTTCCCGGATTCGAACGATTATTTTTGATCTCATGGCCAGGCATCTCGAAATTATTTGGACAAGTTTTAAGATGGCCCTCGAAGAGTTCAGGTCCAATAAACTTAGAACATTTCTTTCTTTGTTGGGCGTGACTTTTGGGATTTTTTGCATCATAAGCGTTTTATCGACGATTTCCAGCCTCGAAGCAGCTATTCAAAATGATATTAAATCTCTGGGCACAAGTGCAATATATATTGACAAATGGGAATACCGCAATGATAACGATTATCCGTGGTGGAGATTTATCAAAAGACCTATACCTAAGTATTCGGAGATGAAACTCCTGAAAGAGACAGTTCCGACGCTTGCAAATGCCTCTTATGTTACCAATACAAACTCTACTCTTGAATTTAACGGAGATCTACTTAGCGGTCTGAACTACTACGGTGTTACAGAGGATTTTGGCAGGATCCAATCAATTGAGGTAAGATACGGGCGTTATCTGCAACAATCTGACTTCGATCAAGGCGCTAATTCGATTGTGATGGGATATTCCCTGGCCGAAAAAATGTTTGGAAGACCTGAATTCGCGGTTGGAAATATTGTTAAACTCAAAAACGAAAAGCGAGTAATCATAATAGGAGTTATAAAAAAGCAGGGTCAAAGCATTATGCAAATGTGGGACTACGATAATAGTATTATCATGCCCTATTCATTCCTTAAACAAATTATTAAAGATGAAGATGGGGGACCCGTGATAATTGCCCAGGGAAAATCCAATATTTCTATGGTTGAATTAAAGGACGAATTGACTGGCGCTATGCGGTCTATACGAAGGCTTAGTCCGACTCAGGAAGACAATTACGCGCTAAACGACATAGATTCCTTCAGCAGATTCATGCATGATTTATTCGGCAATGTTAGCCTTGGAGGTTGGGCTATTGCAGCATTATCGCTTGTTGTCGGGATGTTCGGAGTGGCGAATATCATGTTCGTGACTGTGCGGGAGCGCACCGCGCAAATTGGATTGAAAAAGGCGATCGGAGCCAAAAGCAGTACCATATTGACAGAATTCCTTCTTGAGTCTGCATTCCTTTGTGTCATCGGTGGTCTGATTGGTCTTCTGGCAGTTTTTGGTCTAACGCAAATTGTGTCCGCTTTTGTCGGTTTTAAAGTATTTATCCCGGCGGGAATAATCATAATGGCTATCGCTGTTTGTATGATTGTCGGTGTTTTGGCTGGTATAATTCCTGCAATCAGCGCAGCCAAATTGAACCCGGTCGTTGCAATACGCAGCAAATAAATATGAATGGTGTAAAGGCCATCTTACACTGCGGACCGGCTTGACCGCAAACCTTATTTATTTTCCTAATTTCGCATTTTTCAAAAAAAGTGTCGTTGTCTGTTAAAATCCTTGCGATAGAGTCATCATGTGATGAAACCTCTGCTGCGGTTTGCTGTGACGGTCTTATTTTATCAAATACGGTAGCAAGCCAGGCAATACATCAGCGATATGGTGGAGTTGTTCCCGAGCTTGCGAGCAGGGCTCATGTCCAAAACATTATTCCTGTTGTCACTGCAGCCTTGTCCGAGGCGGGTTGCCGCCTGTCAAACATGAGCGCCATTGCATTTACCCATTCTCCAGGCCTGATAGGTGCACTGTTGGTGGGGGCCCAGTTTGCGAAATCGCTGTCGATGACTAACGGGATACCGCTGATTGCAGTTGACCATATGCGAGCACACATTATTGCCAATTTGATTGATGAGCCAAAGCCGGCGTTTCCATTTTTGTGCCTGACAGTGAGTGGGGGTCATACCCAAATTGTGATTTGTCGCGACCCGTGGGAATTTGAGATAATTGGAGAAACTTTAGATGATGCAGCCGGAGAAGCATTTGATAAGACAGCCAAACTGTTGGGACTGCCTTATCCGGGAGGTCCGCTAATTGACAGGTATGCAAAATTAGGCGATCCAAATCGATTTTCATTTCCAGAGCCCAGGCTACCGGGATTGGATTTCAGTTTCAGCGGGCTAAAAACTGCTATTATGTATTTTTTGCAAAAAAGAGGCAATCGCGAAGATTTTATTGAGACATACTTATATGACATTTGCGCTTCAGTTCAATCGAGAATCGTAACAATCCTAATGCATAAATTAGAGAAAGCAGCAAAAGAAACCGGAATAAAAGACATTTGTCTGGGCGGTGGTGTTTCTGCAAATAGCGGGCTCCGCCGGGCTTTTAATTTGCTGGGGGAAAAAAATAATTGGAATACTTTTATTCCCTCCTTCCAATATTGCACTGATAATGCAGGAATGATCGCAAAATCTGCCTATTATAAGTTTTTGAGACATGATTTTTCACCGATAAATGTTGTTCCAAGCGCCAGAGTTAATTTGCAACTAAATAAAGTTTAGAAAATTTATAATAATCGCACTTCGTTATCGCAAATAATTATTGGGTGCCTAATTCATATTTTCAATTTAAACATTTCACAATTGAGCAGGATAACTGCGCAATGAAAGTTTGTACTGATGCATGCATCTTTGGTGCATGGTTCGCACATAAAGTACCCAAATATTCGCTTATCCTCGACGCTGGGAGCGGAACTGGGTTATTAATGTTCATGCTCGCGCAAAAGACGAAATCAGAGATTCATGGAGTCGAAATTGATTTCGATGCATATAAACAATCGAAGTCCAACATCGCCCAAAATGGCCTCGCTGACCGTCTTCGCGTATACCCGGGCGATTTACGAGAATACTCATTCCAGGACAAATATGATTTTATTATTAGCAACCCCCCTTTTTTCGACCAATCTCTGGTTTCGGCCGATGCAAGGAAAAATTTGGCAAAACACAGTTCCCAATTGACACTTGAGCAGCTTTTGACGGCAATCGAAAGAAATCTAAAACCTACGGGAAGCTTCGGCATTCTTTTGCCGTTTGACCGGGCTATGTATTTTGAAAAGTTAGCAAATGATCGCAGGTATTTTGTACACGAAAAAATCCTAGTCGCTCAGACACCCGAACATAAGCACTTTAGGGCGATTTTACACCTGTCGAGAACTCGATTTAATGATCCGCAGTCATATGATTTAGTCATTTCAGATAATAGTGGAGATTATACCAGTGATTTTGTCGAATTGCTTCAGGATTATTATCCCAACCTCTGACGTTAAATTACCCGCCTACTTGGCAGCATAATTTCTCAAATATTCGTAAGACTTTGTCAATTGTCCATTTTTTACCATGGTTGCTCTGTCAATGGTATGGGAATCGCCGCTGATCAGGTCCGCAAGAACGTGCTTGATAAGTTGTTCTCCGAAATACCTTGACGCATCTCTGGGCAATTCGTTAGGCAAATTACCCACGGCCATCACGTCAATGGAACCGGGCAAATAAGGGTCCATTTTTTCCCGAGTCCTCTTATCCACCCCGTAGACGGGCGCGTCTTGGGTCGCATCGCCAAGGTTACAGGGCACAGACCCTTCCCTATCGTCTGTTATATCCGCGATGGTTGCTATGTGGAAATCGCCGCGACAAGCATCACTCCACTCAAAAAGCCTTGGCATATGTTCATCCCAATAAATTCCATTCATCAATATGTCAGTTACAAACGTGAATGGAAGAAACTTTGAAACATAATTTTCGGGCCTCGCATGAAATTCCTGTCGAAAATAGGTCTTGGAAAACCTGTTCTCGTAAAGATCACCGCCTTTAAGCTGAACAAAGACCGGATAGGAGAAATTTTTTTTAAGGAATTCGTCCGGTTCGACCTCAATCAAACCCATCAAATTCATTACCTCTAAAACTCCGTGCGAAACACGGCCTGAGCCGGTCACGGCAACTTTAATATTGGGTATTTTAAGTCCGAAATAGGTGTGTATCAGTTTTCGGAAACTGTGTTGCAAAAATACCCTTTCCAGTTTAAATGTATTTGATCTGTTTCCGTAAGCCATCATTCCATTGTGAGCACCAACTACTCCCGCAAAAAATCCAAATCCAAGAATTCGTTGACCATCATCGTGCTCCAGGCATTCATAATCGATAAGCGTAATTCTTTTTTCCAGAATTTCACGAAACATGGCCTGATTCTGCGGCTGCATTTTTTTTGTATGGGAAAAAAATAAGTAGGTTTTATCGGCAATCAGTTCCTCGGCCGGAACTTCTTTTATGCCAAGAAGAATATCGCAGTCACTCAAATCCTTCTTTACTTCAATCCCAGCCTGAGCATATTCTCTATCGCTAAAACAACGATGATCAGACTCCTGTACGTAAATTCTTATGTCATCTGAGTTCTTATGCATCCACTTGCATTGCGCCGGCGTAAGAGCTACCCTGTTGTCGACCGGGATTTTTCCTTCGCGAATCAACCCAATTCTGGTCATCGGTATTAGTTTGCTGGCAATTTATGGTATTTTTCTGCTGATGGTTTGAGTGGAAGAAAACCATCTGACCTTTTGGATGAATTTGGTCAATTGCTTAATATTGTCCTCCCGTTTTTGACCGTATCTACCTGGAAACACGCGAAAATATGTCGGGGCCCGGATGGCGGAATTGGTAGACGCGCCAGACTCAAAATCTGGTGTTGGCAACAACGTGCAGGTTCGATTCCTGTTCCGGGCACCATCTCACTCTCTCTTTATAAAACTCGTTTTGATAGCGGCTTTTATAGTTCGATATGGCCATCGGCCATATCAGTCAAATTGTCAAGTAACTTAATGTCACAGCATTATGGCTTCGAATCGCGAAATGTTGACATTTAGGACGTCAATAGTAAAATTGACAAATCAGCGGAAATCTGCTTGAAAAATTTCCTCTTTGATGAGCTAAAGATGCAATGGATAGGTCCAAAGTCGTCAATGGATTGATACCTTTTCGGTGACGACGCATAAGATATAGAGAAATAAATATCCTGCAAGAATTGATTTCTGGTAGAATCGCACAAAATTACGTTCGGAAGGCTGAAAAGCTTTGGGAAGAAAAAAGACCCCGCATCACCGGAGCACCAAAGATGAAACGTGTATGATCATTTACAATTTTTTGTACTGACGACCCACTACGCAGTTGCTTCGTCACTCGCAGAAGATTGGGAAAAATTATCTCGTGTCCACCATCGCCGAAGTTGGGAAATTAATCGCAAAAAGTATGGGATTTTCATATTTGCATTAGGCGGAATCAAAGAACGCATATCCAAAATTGAACTTTTGTACCTAACCACTTCTAAATAAGTCAAATCTCTTGGAAAGCTGTTCGTTTATTTCTCGACATCCCGATCGAATTTTGTAATAGCATTTGCGATCGTATGAAGTAAATCCGATATCGCAAACGGCTTAGGGACAAAGAATTCAGCACCTGCGGCTTTGGCTATCTCGACTGCCGCCGGATACGCTGAAACCATTACCACTGGGATTCCTGTGGTCTGCTGATTAGACTTGAGTTCCCGACAGATTGCAACCCCGTCAGCGTCAGAAAGCAACATGTCGAGCAAAATAAGGTCCGGAGAAAAACTG
>JAJPJP010000439.1 GCA_021324175.1 Chitinophagia bacterium | reverse complement strand
GGACCGAAATAACTCTACCAATCTTCCTTCCAACTGGTAAACTATAGACTGAAACGCTGGTAAACTATGCGCCGAAATAACTGGTAAACTATGATGCGTAATATCCAGGACATTTATTAAAGGTGAAAATGATGATAAAAAGCTATGTTTTACTGGCGATCAAAGGCTTCTGGAGAAGCATCATGTTTTCTCTAATTAACGTGATAGGTCTGTCCATCGGCATCAGCGCCGCGTTAGTAATTTTCTTAATAGTGAGCTACCATCTTAGTTTTGATAGATTTGAAAAGGACGGCAATCGCATTTATCGGGCAGTTGTGGACGTGAAATTTGGGGATAACACCGTTTATATGACTGGACTGTCTTCCACCTTGGAAGAAAAAGTGAAAAATGAAGTTTCGGGTCTGGAAGAATTCTCCGAGTTTAATAGCATCTATCAAGATATAAAAGTTGCTATTCGTACGACCAACCCACAATCTTCTTCGGTCTTTAAACATCAAGCTTATATAGTTTTTGCTGATGAACACTATTTTAATCTCGTACCTTATAAATGGCTAGCTGGATCTCTCCATTCTTCTTTGGCTGAGCCGTTCAAGATTGTTTTGTCTGAAGCAAGGGCTAGGGCATACTTTCCCAATTGCGATGTCAGTGAGATAATAGGTAAACAGGTTACTTATAACGATTCAATTATATTAACCGTTTCAGGTGTTGTAAAAGATCTAACTGACAATAGTGATTTTACCTTCAAGGAGTTTATTTCGTCACCCACGCTTTTCCAATTAAATAAAAATCACCAGGGGCAAAATTCAGTGGTTTTTGTAATGTCATCTGATTTCTTAGTAAAAATAGCCAAAGACAGGTCTGCCGAAAACATTGAAAAAGAGGTTAATTCAATAATTCAAAAATCTGGAAATCAAAATAACGGCGACATTTTCCACTTGCAGCCACTGGCAGATATTCATTTCAATAGCAACTATCCAACCTATGGGCTCCCAACAGCCCACAAATCAACTCTATATGGATTGCAACTAGTTGCTGGAATTCTCTTGTTACTCGCTAGTATCAATTTCATCAATCTTTCTACTGCAAGGTCTTCCCAGCGAGGCAAGGAAATTGGTATTCGCAAAACTATTGGTAGTTCCGCCGGCCATGTCATATTTCAATTCTTGGTTGAAACCCTTTTTGTTGTTCTCATCGCCACCGTCATTTCAATACTTCTTACCCCGATTCTATTAAAAAGTTTCGAAAATTTTATCCCAAAGGATTTACATTTTGATTTATTGAACAAACCAATTATAATCGTATTTCTAATAATATTAATCATTGCCGTAACTATTCTTTCTGGCTTTTATCCCGGCCTTATTTTATCACGTATTAATCCAATTCATGTACTAAAAAATCAAGGTACATCAGGTGCCTACTTAACGCGGAAAAATCTGAGAAGAGGGTTAACAGTTTCACAGTTTTTCATTTCACAGGTATTCATTATCGCGACACTGGTCACAGCAAAGCAGATCGACTACATGTTGAATACGGATTTAGGATATAAAAAAAATGGCGTTATTTGTTTTGGCGCTCCGACATTCCAAGATCAGAAACGCAGCATTAACAATACGCATTTTCTATTAAATAAACTCAAATCCATACCTGGGATAGAAGCAATTAGTTTAGCAAATGGCGCACCGTTTTCCTGGGGGTCGGCATCAGCAATGATGAAGTACGATAATGGCAACAGGTCAATAACGACTAATGTCGAATGGAAAACGGGCGATACAAACTATCTTAAACTTTTTAGAATAAAATTGCTTGCTGGGCGAAATGTGAGAGCAAGTGACTCTGTTAGTGAATTTCTCATAAACGAGACATATTTGCATGCTCTGGGGATTAAAGACCCAAATGATGCCCTCACCAAACTGATAAACTCTAAGCCAATAGTCGGTGTCATGGCTGACTTTCACCAGAGTTCCTTGCATAGCGCAATCCAACCTTTGGTTTTCACTACCAACAGCAATGACAACCAATTTAATGTTGCTTTGATAGCATCGGACGCCAATGGATTATCATGGAAATCCACTATTAACAATATTGCAAAGGCTTATAAAGACGTTTATCCTGAAGATGAGTTTGAATATGATTTTTTTGATAGTAGCATCGCTTTAGCTTATGAAAATGAGCAGCATTTTTCACAACTCTTAAAATGGGCGACTGGGCTTGCAATTTTTATTAGTTGCATCGGTTTATTAGGATTTGTAATTTTTATGACTAATACAAGAACTAAGGAAATTGGAATACGCAAAGTGCTTGGTGCATCAGTCGCCAATATTGTTTCGATATTGTCAAGGGATTCGATAGAGCTAATTCTCATTTCAATTGCTATCGCCGTTCCAATCGCATGGTGGGCCATGTACAAATGGTTAGAAAATTTCGCATATAAGACAGCAATAAGCTGGTGGTTGTTTATTTGCAGTGGCGGATTTATGGCCCTTGCTGCCCTAATTATTGTAAGTATACAAGTGATAAAAGCTGCAAATGCAAATCCAACCAGAAGTTTGCGAAATGAATAGTGGTTTGGAATTACGAAGACATCTCTAGCGCCAACGCATCCAAAAATTAGTCATTGCTTAATGGGTATATCATTGTTTTGGGCCACGAATAAGGATACTTCACGTATAATGTTAGAAGATCTAAAAATTTACTACCCCTCTTACTACCCTGCGCGCCTTAAAATACGAAAACCCTTATCAGATAAGGGTTCTATCAATTTCCCAGCGGAGAAGGAGG
>JAJPJP010000134.1 GCA_021324175.1 Chitinophagia bacterium | reverse complement strand
AGCGGTGGAAATGAAATGAACCGGTTCTACTTTTCTTACGGAAATGTAACGAGCAATGGAATTATTCCCAATTATCAAAATTACCTGGAACGCAACACCTTCGCGCTTCGCACCAACAGCACCTACGGGGCCTTCACCATCAATACGTCGTTCAATTATGTGAACCAGCGACTCACGGCCCCGGCTACCGGCTATGGGAGTTCCAGCGGGGGCGGCGTGTACAATTCACTCCTTCAAATTCCCGTCGATCTGCCGATCACGGATTTCAGGGACTATACAAACAAATATTTCAATGTCAATAATTATTTTACGCCTTATGCCGAGAATCCCTATTATGCCCTTTACGAAAACGGCGACCGCCAGAGCCTGGACCGTTTCTTTGGCAACCTGGATCTCAACTATAAATTCACGCCTCACCTGAGTGCAGAAATGAGGCTGGGTGGCGACTTCACCAATGCCAGGACCTTCATTTGGAAAAACCCCAATTCACCTGCGCCGGGCTCATGGAGAGGGATCTCCAGCCCGACCAATCCTGAAGGTTTTCCGGCCACGCCGGACATCGGGGAAGTAGCACAGGGCTCGGATTATTTCGGCCTGGTCAATACGGACCTTATCGTCAAATACAACAGTGAACTGGGCAAGGACTTTACGATCGACGCCCTCGCAGGTGCCAATTACTATCATACCGGCGAACGCTCGGAACTGACGACGGTGACCAATCTTGTTGTTCCAAGGTTTTTTAACCTGAGCAACACCAGCAAGCCGCCTGTTGCCAATGACAATAGTTTTTTCCGGACCAGGGTCGGACTCTACGGAGCAGTAACCCTCGGCTATAAAGATCAGCTTTACCTGACCGGGAATGTTCGCAATGACTGGTCATCAACGCTGCCGATTGGACAGGATGCCATCTTCTATCCTGGCGCGAATGTGTCCTGGCTGGCTTCGCAACTCTTTGATACCAGAACCACGCTTTCATACCTGAAATTCAGGGCAGCTTATGGAAAGACCGGTTCCGACCCAAGCCCCTACCAGGTGCTTGCGCAGCTCGGACCGGGCACGATCAACCTGCCACTGGGATCACTTACATTTCCTTTTAACGGCGTGAGCGGTTTTGGCGTCAATAACACGATCGGGAACCCGACGCTAAAGCCCATATTTACCAATGAACTTGAATTCGGAACCGAAGCGCGTTTCCTCAGGGATCGGGTAGGCTTTGACGTTACCTTATACGACAAGGTCACGAATGGACAGATTTTCGCTGTGCCCATTGCGCCGTCTTCGGGTTATACCAACCTCGTTGAAAACCTGGGAAAGGTGGATAACAGGGGCATCGAACTCACCTTCACGGCGAAACCGGTGGAGAGCAAAAACTTTAACTGGAATCTTTCTTATGTATTTGCCAAGAACATCAATAAAGTGATTCAGCTGACCGGCTCGCAGGATCCACTGTTGAATACGGCATTTGATACGGAATTGCGTGCAGTTGTCGGCAAAACTGTTGCCTCCATCTATACGATTGTTCCCGAACGGACGCCTTCAGGACAATTGATCGTTAATTCAACAAGCGGGGAACCATTGCCGAATACGACGCCGCTTGATGCAAACGGCCTGGTAAAAGGATACATGGGAAGCGGACTATATGATTTCACCATGGGGCTGACCAATACATTTACCTATCGTGATTTCTCGCTGGGTTTCTGCCTGGACTTCCGCTATGGTGGCGTGATGTACAGTGAAACAGCCAATATCATTCTCTTTGACGGAAACGGGAAATTGACTACATACAATGACCGCAAGCCATTTATCATCCCGAATTCAGTGGTTGCGACGGTTGACCCCGTCAGCGGCAAGGCGGTATATTCACCCAATACGACATATATCGGGACGCCAAGTATCAGACCAGGGGGCACGCTCAACGAAACGGACGTGACCTACAATTATTACGGTGAAGGAAGCAGCTTTACAGGTGGCTCCGACGCCATGCGCATTATCGACAGGTCATTCCTGAAGCTTCGCGATGTCAACCTCTCCTATAACCTGCCTGGCAGACTGATTTCAAAAGCAAAAATCAAATCCGCATCCCTCGGGATATTCGGGCGAAACTTCCTGTTGTGGACCCCAAAGGGAAATGTTTATGTTGACCCAGAGTCCACCAACCTCGGGAACGATCTGACAGGTGTTCTTGGAGAATTCGAAGGTACACCACTCACGAAAACACTTGGGATCATCCTCAAAGTGACTTTCTAAAAAACATTAAAAAGAGATATGAATATGCATAGCATCAACAAAAATTCAATCTTTTCTTTTTGCCTCCTGGTTGCCGTCATGGCAAGCACAAGTTGTAAAAGACAATTGAATATTAACCAAAATCCAAACTTTCCAACGCTCGACCAGGGCACGCCTTCACTGGTATTCCCTGTAGCGACGCTGGCAACGGCGGGGGAAGTTGGAGGCAACCTGGCAATCGTCGGTGGGATGTGGTCTCAATTCTTCACGCAGGCTGCACTAGCCCAGCAATACGTCGACATTGATTCTTATAACCTGCCATCAACGGATAATGTGGTCAACCAGTCTTACGATAATCTTTTCACTAACGGCTTGAAGAATTACCAGTTTGTCATCGACAAGGCTGCCGCAAACAGTGACTGGAATTTTTACCTGATGGGGACAGTCATGAAAGCCTATACCGCCCAGGTACTCGTGGATCTTTATAATGATATACCGTATTCCGAGGCGCTCCAGGGAGCAGGGAACCTGAATCCCAAATTTGACAGCGGTTATTCAATATATACGTCGCTGTTGACGAGCATTGATACCGCGCTTGGAAAAGATTTTACTGCAAGCACCAACACGGTGGCCGGAACCCAGGACATGGTTTTCAATGGTAACATCCCAAACTGGATAGCATTTGCCAATACACTTAAATTGAAAATTTACCTGCGCATGGTGAACACGCATCTTGATGTTGCTACCGCGGGAATCCAGGCATTATATAGTTCCAGCGCCCAGTTCCTAACGACCGATGCAGCGTTGACCAATTTTACTACTGTGCCGAACAATGATAACCCAATGTATGAAATAAATATCCGGTCAAACAACACCAGCGCAAACCTTCGGGCCAGCACCACATTTGTCTCCTGGCTGGAAGCGAATAATGATCCAAGAATAACTTACTGGTTTGGTTCAACCACGCCGTCATCGATCAACCAGGGCGATTACACGAACATCAACCCGGTGTATTCCGCCGCGCCAACCTTCGCTCAAACGCAAACCGACCCGGTGGAATTTATCTCTGCACCGGAATCATTCTTTTTGCAGGCGGAAGCTGACTTGCGTTTTAACGGCGGTACCAATGCACAGATGTTGTATAACCAGGGCGTGCTTGCCGCATTTTCGCAGCTTGGCCTTGACGGTTCTACTTTTATAGCGGGCGGCGGGGCCTATGCATATCCTGCAGGCGGCACCACGGCCCAGCAACTTCAGGCAATCATTGTACAAAAATGGGCTGCCTGTGCCTACGGATGCCATGGCATCGAATCCTACTTTGAACAGGAAAGAACAGGTTATCCCGTGCGGAGTGCCGTGTACTCCACCGATCCCGGTTATGTACCGGGTCAGCTTGTGATTTCGAAAAATTCTGACCTGGGTCCCGGGTTAGTGCCCAAGAGATTTGTATTCCCGTATGACGAAACTTCCCGCAACAAGAATGCACCTGCCCAGGTTCCTGAAACGACGCCGACCTGGTGGGGGCAATAAACTATTCATCCATTTGACAAAATATGAAAATGAAACTTAAAATAATATTGGTACTGGCGATTGGCATCCTTGCGAATCTGTCATGCAGCAAAAACCCAAGCTTTAACTATCCTGCGGGAACGGTTGGGATTTCGAAAATCGTTTATTTCCCGTCCGTGTCGATTATTGGTCAGCGCCTGATCATTATCGCGCAGGGAGCCAGTTACACCGATCCGGGAGTCAACGCTACGCTGGCAGGCAAGAACATTACGCCAACGACCACCGGGACGGTTGACCCGAATACGCCGGGTGTGTATGTCATCACGTACAGCGCGACAAATACGGAAGGCTATTCATCTTCGGATTGGAGAACGGTTGTTGTCATCGGAAGTGATGTCGCGAGCAATGATTTCTCGGGAACTTACCTGCGCGCGGCCACCGGAGTCACCAGCACCTGGACCATGGATTCCACGGGAGTATATACGGTGGAAAACCCTGGTGGTGCAGGCGTTGGAGCTGGGGAAACGGTAACCGCGGTAAATTATACGGGGTCGCAAATTGCGATTCCCCAGCAAATCGCAGCGGCCTATGGTGAGGTCAGCTCCTCCGATGAAACATACAACGCGACAGCTAGCCCGGTAACTTATTCCTGGATATTCCACGCAGGCGGTTACGGAACATCCTTAAGAACATTCACAAAACAGTAAAACAACGATCATGATCAAAATATTCTTTGCGCTGCTGATAACTGTTATATGCCTGGTTTCATGCGTGAAAAAACAGCCGGATTTGGCGAGTCCGCAAATCGGCAATACGGCTACCGTGAAAATGGACAATGGCTGGTGGGTCAACGTATCGATCAAAGGGCAACCGGGCAACCTATTTCCTACGCCGGTTTTTTTCCAGACATATAATACAGCATCCAATACGGCCGACTCCATCTGGGTTGATGATTTGGGAAACTTCTGGGACTTTAAAGTAACTGCGGTCGCTAATTACGCTGCACTCACCTTCAATGTCACGGGAGCATTCAACAATTATTACGCCGACACGGTGAACCTGGCCAATGGCAAAATTCTGCCTAAGGCTGGTCACTCGAGGGCGGGTAACATTACTGACAGCATCTACATGGAGGCAAGCTTTTCCGACGATGTGCCGGCGTTTGGTAATACTTACATCATTGCGGGGACAGCAAGAACGGGGTTCGACGAAGATGATTATTAAGAAAACGTCGATCGTTTAGGTTTGGCCGCTTCGTCAGAACGCGGCCATTTTTATGGCACCTCGCCGAGATATTTATCAAACCAGGTCAGTGTCTCTTTGACAAATTCTATTCGCGGCACCAGGTGGCCGGACTTATACACCAAAATTTTTTTATCAGGTTCACGCGTCCCCAAGAAATTGAACATCGGCTGTTGTGACGTTTTTTGCGGGAAGAACATATCATGTTCGCCGTTCAGCATGAGTATGGGCTGAGTCACCCTGGGAAGAAAATTGATCTGATCTGCTTCTGGTAATGCCTTGCCCATGTCCATCCCCCCCACGTTCAGCACAACCGCCTTAATTCTTTTTTCCACAGCGGGCATTATACCCCCCAAAAAGCCACCCCAGCTCCAACCCAGGTAGCCTATCCTGGTCGCATCAATATCGCTCCTGGTTTCCAGGTAATCAATCGTTCTCCCAATATCCTTTCTCCACATGATGACATGATCCTTGTAGAAGACGGTTTCAACCTGGTTATCGGAATTTAAGTCATCACGCCGCTCGTTTGTCCCTTTGTAAACAGGGCAGACGACCGCTCGTCCACTTTTTACCAAAAAGTCAACCTTCGCTACCTGATCAACAATTTCGAATTTGTTTGAATAAATGTCGCCGGATCCCCCAAAAAATAATATGGTCTGAAAAGGTGGTTTCCCGGTTTTGGGTAAGTATAAAAAAATAATCAATTTTTCGTTATTGTATGCCGCTGTACAAGAGATTTTCTGGCAGGTCCAGAGCTCGTTTTCGACCACGCTGTCGATCCGTGCATTGAGTGGTGTTTTGTCATAGGCATACTGACGCAGGAATATATCAAAAGTCTTATCATCGACGGGCTTCTCTTTAGCGTAATCCCTGAACTCGACGCTCAAGGGGACTCTCATTTTTTCTGTGGACGTGTCGCCTGAAAGTCGTTTCATGCATCTAAAGCCATTGGTGACGCTTCTGTCTAACGCGTTTTGCGTATAGCTGTCATTAAACGCGTATGTTGGATCGTTCCATCCTCCTCCCAGAATAAATCGTTGGCTGATATCATTGGTTGAATTGAAGCACCACTCGCGGGCATTTCCTGCAACATCGTAGATCCCAAATGTATTGTAGCCGGGCATTGTCCCGACAGGAGTCGATCCCTTGCCGTTAAAATTACTCATGGGGACGATAAAATCAGTGCGAGACGTTTCTGCAATAACGCTCCAGTGAAAAACGGTCGGCAGTTCTTTGCCTGCGAATGCTGCATAGGCCGCCGCCTCGTACCACGACACGCCTGTCACAGGATAATATTCCTGGCCGTCAGGATAATTGCCTGCCTCCCAGGTTGCCGGTCCCCGTCTGCCTGTCCTGTCAATAAAAAGTGCCAATGCCGATTGCTGAGAAATAACTGATCCGTCGTTTGAATAGATCGGAAATTTCCAGTAAGCCTTATTCGTATAGCCGCCGGCGTCTACAAAGGCCTTGAATTTTGCATTGGTTACCTCGTACTTATCCATTAAAAATTCGTCCACGTTCCTGGGACCATAACTTTCAAGACCGATGAGGTTCATGAGCGTTTTTCTTTTTGGAATCCTGACCATGTTTTCCGGCAGGCTTCCGACCGGATCAAGTTTAAATAAACTGACATAAGGATTCATAGGTGCAAATAGCCCCGGGGCGGCATACTCGATCGTCTGGTATCCTTTTTTCCTGATCTCAATTCTCAGGTAACTGCGAGGGAAGGGATTATCCTTTAAAGGAGTGATACCTGCGGGTCGCCACTGCGATTCCGGCTTGTCATAGTCTTTCCAAAAGACTTCCGCTCCTTCCGGTTGCGTCTCCATGGAAACCGTTTTGGTGACTACTGGCCATAGCGCCTTAAACAATGAATCGTCAGGTATATAATTTCTTGCCCGTAATGCCAGATCAAAGGCCTCAGTAGGCGGTCGAAAATTATCACTCACCAGTTTTTGTATCGCTGGCAACAAGGTTGCCCGGGCATTCTGTTTTTTTAGCCATGGGTTGATTAGGAAGAAGGCGCCCATGACAATAATCAGGATTAATAAAGTCATTTTGGCATATTTGAGCAGCAGGCCCCTGGACGTTTTACTGTACGCGACGTATTTTTTTGCCTTGCCCTCCAGCTTTTTTTTCAGTGGCACTTCCAGGCCTTCATTGCTAACGGCAAATATTTCGACGGGTTCCTTCACATTTTTCAGGAGATATTTTCCGAGCGAGACCACCTGAATATCCTTTTGATTTTTTACATCGTCATAGACTTTTGCCGATATAAAAATGCTTCCGGGAACCGCTATCGATTCAAGCCGGGAGGCGATATTGACGCCATCGCCATGAACGTCTGATTCCTCGAATATTACGTCTGCCTGATGAATGCCGATGCGTAGCGGAACCCGTACATCCTCCCGCATGTTCTTTTGAATGGAAATGGCGGCCCTGACGGATTCGGCGGCACTGTCAAAACAGCAAAGCGCACCATCTCCACTAATTTTGACCACTTTTCCATAGTGACGCCCTACTTCTGACTCTAATTTTATCTTGAATTTGTCCCGTAGTTTCAGCGCATTACCCTCATCCTCTTCCATCAGGGCAGTATAGCCCATAATGTCAGCAAACATGACCGCAGCAAGTTGTCGTTGGGAGGACATTCGTGTAGGTATTATCTAGAAAGTTAGTCAACTTTCCAGACATTGGATTGACGCAATAGCATTGGCTTCTATTTCAACTTTTTGTTGGCTAGCTCTTTGAACCGCTTAAGATCCAACAGGTCAACGGCAGAAAGTTCCTGGTGGTTGTCCAGAGAGGACTTGAGGAATAGGACACGTTTATGTGCCGGAAAAACGGAAAGGATTTCATCGATGAGCTTAGCCGCCTCTTCATTTTTTTTGAAAAGCGGGGTTGGCTCAGGTTTTGGCGATTTGAACCTCGTCGGCATTCTTTTAATAATGGCTTCAAGGGTGCCTAGTTTTGCCACGGACATTCCTTCAATGGTCGAAGCCTTACTGTGTAAACCCTGCAGTTGTTTCTTGCTTAAGCTGCCCATCTTTTGGTAACGCTGGTACAGGCTGATAATAAATGACGAAACCGGGAAGGCCAGTATGCAGTCTTCCAGCACTTCGTTGATGATGTCGATTTTTCCTTTTGCCGTTTTCATATTCAGCCGAGGTGCATTTTCCAGTTATTTTTTTTGCTCGAAGTAAAAAAGGCCCTTTTTGTTGCAAACCACGATATCGGGCAGGCCATCTCCATTGATATCCTTTACCAGGACCTGTAAACCTACGCCTGAATCATTGTCGATGAGATGGGGAATCCACGCCGGTTCCTTGCCGCCTTTGAATTCAAACCAATAGATGACGGCAGGTTCAAACGCGCCAGGATCATGTTCATTGTGTGCAAAATAGCGCTTGCCCGTAACCAGGTCCGGTTGTCCGTCACCGTTCATATCAGCCATCGCCATGCCATGCGTTTGAGAAAAGCCGTTAAATATCAGGTGATGCTTCCAAATCTCCCGGCCTGCTGAGTCGCCAATTCGCTCGTGCCACCAGATTCCATATTTGTGGGCTGAAGCAGAGACCAGTATCCTGCGGCCGGGGTCGAGGTCAATGGCGTAAATCTGCGAACAATCCTCACCGAGATCGGCAGGGTGGAAGGTCCAGCCGGGCTGGCGCGGATCGGGGGGCATCTCCCACCACCCTTTGGTGATGATGACATCAGGCCTGCCATCGTGGTTCATATCGGCAAATCCCAAACCGTGCGTGTATCGATCGACGCCAATGTCACCCTTTGCGATAACATGGCGTGTCCAAGCAGTGTCCCCTTTTCTTGTCGGCGCCTGCATCCAGATTACCTCTTTGGCGACAGGATCGTTGCAGATTAAATCCGGTCTCCCGTCGCCGTCAACGTCTACAAAAGCCGGTGATTCGTTTCCGCAATTTGAAAGAATGGGATGCATGCGCCAGTGGTCGCTTGAATTGCCAGGATTTTCATACCATACCGCCTCTTCCCCCGGCAGGCTGATCCGAATCTGGTCCGGCCATCCATCCATGTTTACGTCGAGGCTGAAATTCAGAAAGGAATTGCTGTAGCCCGTCTTGGGAAAAAAAACTTGTGGTGTAGTAATTTCATGCCGCTTCCAATCGGGCGCTTCAAACCAATACGCACCGGCGATAATATCAATTTTCCCGTCCCTGTTGACGTCGGCGAGTGCCACGCCCTCGGAAATGAACTCGCTGCTGATAATGTGTTTGATAAAGACCGGTGCATGCTGCTGCCCGAAAGTCAGGGAAGTAAACAATAGCGGAAGAAACGAAATAAACTTGCGCATATAAATGGATCTGGTTCTTGGCGGAAAAACTAATCCATGTTACGGAAAGTTTTAAGAGCGGCAAAATAAGATTTCTATTGTTGACTACATTTGATCGATCAACACCTTTTCTCCATTCAAAACCATTTTATGAGATTCATTGTCTGCTTTTTAATACTGCTAAATTCATCTATGCTTATGGCGCAAAAAAATAAACCTGCCACGCTGAGGTCCATCCTGCTTGAACAATTAAAGACGACCCATAACGTCAAAGACTGGTTTGTCCCGGTAGATACAGCCATCGCTGGTCTCACCGCAGAACAGGCGAATTGGAAAGACAATACCGACAACCATTCGATCGCACAACTGGTCACTCATCTAATTTTTTGGAATAAGCAGTCGCTCGATAAGTTCGAAGGCAGAAAGCCATCTGCCTTTAGCGGCGACAATAAAGAAACGTTCACCGAAGTCACTGACAAAACCTGGCCCGAATCCATTAAAGAGCTTGACAGGATTCTTGCAGCTTGCGAGAACATCGTGAAAACTGCCGATGACGCGAAGCTACAGACCTGGTACTCGACCATCGCTCATATTGGCACGCACAATGCCTACCACGTCGGCCAGATCCTTTACATAGGGCCTGCTGAATTATCTTTTTAATTGTTCAATCCCTATCGTTCATTTCGGCAGAAAATGGCTGTGCAATTCGGGATTTTTTTGATAGGCGCGGTTTTTAGTTT
>JAJPJP010000160.1 GCA_021324175.1 Chitinophagia bacterium | reverse complement strand
TAATGGTGATAGTTCTCTCCAAGTGTGATATGATAGTTTTTCTGCACCTTGGCAATTACCTGGTGCTTTACTACAAACAGATCCGGAATCGTAGGGAAATCCCTTTCTCCAATTCGGAATGGATTGGAAAACAGGTGCACGAATTGGTATCTGAACTAAAAATTACTGTTCGATGGGAAGGTAATCCAACCGACAGTTTTTTAAGCTATAATTAATTTTTGAATTAATCTACAAAATGTTAATTTGAGTTCATTCGTTGCTTCCTTATAATCGCTGTATTCTATAAACTTTATCCCATCGTATTCTATTTTTTTAACCTAATACAGCTTTTATGAACATCAACAGTGACTATTTTAAGATTGGCGCTACTGCCATTGTTACTTCCATTATATTCAGTGTGTTTATTTTGATTTCAAGAGAATCTTCAAATCTGGAAGTCATACTCAAAAATAATCCCAACTTGCAGCAAATATCTAAAGACCTGGCGCATGATATGTTATATTTTTACAAGACCGAAAGAAATGACAAAATTGGTCAGCACATGCCCATAGAACAGCACATAAAACATGATGCCGGTCAGGTTGCTCAAGATACCAAATGTATGTGGCTTTCAAAAGCCGAAATTCAAGGTCTGTACAGCACTATCACCAGCAATGAAGATGGTATTCGAATTTATTTTGGTGTTTATCCTGTACTCGATAAGACCGGCGATGTGCCACCCGGCTCAGTTTATGGCAAAGATGATTATCGCAATCTCCAGACCTTAGTATTTGTTCCAACACACGATAGCTCGGGATTTCATCCCGACGACATATTTACAGCGGAAGGGGAAAAACGATTAATAATGATAACTATCAAGCAATCCTCCATTCAAAACCATGGAGGAATATGCCCACCCCCAACTTCCGGATGTACAGGAGCTGATCTGGCTGCTGAGGCTACCACTCACACAAGAAATTACTAACGGCAAATAGGGGTATTGTAAAGCATTGAAAAGAGAAAAATGACGAGCTATCAAATTGCAGAATCTGCAAGTTTCATTATTTCGCTCGTGTGTTACGATAAATTGCGACATACGCCATATAAATGGTTCCCATGGTTCTTGGGAATAACTGTTTTGGTCGAATTCTACGGACCGTATTACACGCGAAGATATCATGCGAGCAACGTATGGCTTTATAATATTTTTACGCCTCTCGAAATTATTTTTTATGCCTGGATTTTTCACAGTATCTACAGAGGAAGAATAGTTAGAAAACTAAGTCTCGGCTTCATTCCGGCATATATCATCGCCGTAACAATAAACGAAGCTTTCATTCAAGGCTTTGGTACTTTTCATTCTTATACCATGTTGGTAGGGGATTTTTTTGTTGTCCTGTTTTCATGTTGTTATTTCTATGAATTGCTAAAAAGCAATACCCAACAAAGTTTCCTGAGCATTACAGCCTTTTGGATTGTCACCGGTCTGTTCTTTTTTTACCTTGGTAATATATTTTACGACCTATACTGGGACTATTTATTACAAAACAATCTTGACAATAGAAGAAAAATATTTAATTTGATTAATAATAATCTGATTTTGCTCTTATATGCTTGCTTTTCAATTGGGTTTATATGTTCGAAGAAAGCTCCATTGGCGTCCGTGTCATAATCACCACATTCATTTTTTTACTGCTAGCAGTATTTATTATCGCCTTCTTGTTCCTTTTCAAGCAGAGGCAAAATGCATATGCAATGCTCAATAAGCAAAAGCAGGAGTTAGCCACTCAAAAGGTGCAATTGGAGAAGGCGTTAATCGACCTCAAAGCGGCGGAAAAGCAACTTATCCAGTCAGCAAAAATGGCGTCGCTTGGAGAACTAACTACCGGTATCGCGCATGAGATACAGAATCCACTTAATTTCGTGAATAACTTTAGTGATGTAAATAAAGAACTGGTCTTAGAGTTAAGAGAAGAAATCGACAGGGGTAATTACAGCGACGCAAGAGCAATTGCGGGTGACATTGGCACCAATGAAGAACGGATAAACCACCATGGTAAGCGTGCAGACGCAATTGTCAAGAGCATGTTGGAGCATAGTAAAGCAGCTCCAGGCGAGAAGGCCATCGCAAATATCAATGCAATCGTGGAGGAAAGCCTGAAATTAAGCTATCGTAATTTCAAAGCAAAGGAGAAATCATTTGAAGCGCAGCTCAACACCGATTTTGATTTAGCTATTACGAACTTTCCATTTGTTCAACAGGATATTGTCCGGGTAATGGTAAATCTTTTCAATAATGCATTTTACGCATTAAATGAGAAAAGTAAAGAACAAATTCAAGGGTATGCACCGAGGGTATCCGTAAGCACAATTATGGCTGATCACAAGGTTGAGATAAAAGTAAGTGATAACGGCAATGGAATCCCAGAAAGGGATATAGATAAAATTTTCCAGCCATTCTTCACAACAAAACCTACTGGACAAGGAACAGGGCTAGGATTATCACTGAGTTATGATATTGTCAAGGCTCATGAGGGAGAAATTACTGTGAATACAAGAGAAGGGGAATATACCGAATTCAAAATCCAATTGCCTGCATGATACATATTATGTCAAATTGGCCGATGCTTAAAGCATTCAACAACGACTCTTAGGTTAACCCTCAATGGGAGGTCACTGAGTTGGTGGTTGCAAATCGCTTGCGCCCTTCTGATAAATTCTGCAGACTGCATATTCACCCTATTGTTACCCCCATCTCGATCATTCTGCAGACGCTGGCTAACTGATGTCCTTTTCAAAATATGCTTCCGGTAATATAATTATCACCTCTTTTTCTGAATTTTCGCTTTTCCAATAAACCACAAAATTAACCTTAGCATGCTTGAGTTTATACCCCATATTTGTATGGGTATCAATTAAATCAAGAAACCTCTTTGAAAATTTTAGTACTAGATTGCCCTTTTGGTCTTTGAAACCAACATCGGTTATTGCCAAAATATCACCGCTATAAATTGATAGCATATTTTGTTGCACCCTTTCAAAATACCATAACTGGACATGTTGGTGTGTCATTTGAACAGCCAGTCGGCTTGGCACGAAATGTAGCCCAAAGTCCTCAATACGTTCCAAATTATCGACAGTGATCCCATTAAGGCAATTCTCGTTTAAATGAATACTCAGATTTTGTTTTGCCCTGGTCATTGCAACATACAATAGCCGACTCTCCTCATCGGTCGCCACCAGAAAATCCGCAAGCATGATGAAAACATTATCAAACTCCCTTCCTTTTGCCTTGTGAAACGTGGAGACAAAAATTGTGTCCCCATTACTGCCATAAAAATCTTCCAGCCTCGATTCCCTGACAAACACTTCAAAATCCGTTTTATACTTTTTCTTCGTATTTGCATCTTCAAAGTCCCTTATAATATTTTTGCATAATTCCAGCTTTGAGCTAGCCCGAAATTTATTCCATAGTCCATTTTTGGCCTTTTCCCAAACATCATTACTTATAGTGTAAACGTCATCGCTCGAATTGAGCTCCCTCAAAAAATAACGTATTTCCGCAAGGTTATACAAACTAAAGCGATCATTGCTCTGTATCAGTTTCGCCTGAATCCCTTGTTTCAGAAGTAGTCCTGTCACTTGCAATGCTTCGTCATTCCTCCTTGTAAGAACGCAAGTAGTTCCCGTAAGACTGCTACTAACAATTTCTTTCACCAATGGAGAAATCAAATTCGTAGACTGATATTGCACGATCTTTATTTTCCCGTTGTCACGCTGCTTGGCCACAATGGGAGCATTTTTTAAGCGATCATGAATTCTGCTTACAAAACAATTCGTGAATTCGACAAGGTTATTTTTACTCCTATAATTTTCAACGAGCTCTTCCTTAATGGCATTCATTTTTTTAATAAACTCCTTCAAATATCTTGCACTGGCTCCCCTGAATTCATAAATGTTTTGATCATCATCTCCCACCGCAATCACCCGCATTTCTTCGTTTCTTTCTATAAGTGCATTTATCAAATCAAACTCGTCAGCATCTATATCCTGAGCCTCATCGATAACCAGGACAGTTTTTGTGATTCGGCTCGCTTCAACTTCGCCGCTGCTGATTTTTTCAATGGCGCTTTTTATTATCGCATCAGATTTCTCCAGGTTGCCAATTTTTCCCAATAGGTC
>JAJPJP010000396.1 GCA_021324175.1 Chitinophagia bacterium | reverse complement strand
GGGACGAGCTTGCGCTGGTGATGACTGAAAATGCAAAACAGGTTTGGAAAACTGAGCTCGGCAATGCAGATTTTTTGGATTTTAACGAACAAAAGTTTAGTCAGACCGATTTCTCGGCCCCGTTTGCATCGGGCTCCGGACGTTTCAATACCATGATAATCATACCATGCTCGATGGGCACATTAGGGCGAATAGCCGCAGGTTCATCATCAGACCTCATTACCCGGGCCGCCGACGTAATATTAAAGGAGCGGCGAAAACTGATATGTGTGGTAAGGGACACTCCATTCAACCTGATACATATTAGAAATATGGAAACTGTTACTCTTGCTGGTGGAATAATTTGCCCGGCCAGTCCTTCATTCTATAGCAAGCCGAAAACATTGGAAGAAGTCGCTAATACCGTGGTTGATAGGGTAATTGATCTAGCTGGCTTAAACAATCAAACCTTTCGATGGGGGAGTCCTTCTTAGTTTCTCAGATCAACTTCTTCAACGCCTGGATACTTGGATTTATCAAAAACAAAAGACGCCTCACTGAATTGGCCGCTACCGATTAGTCGGTTGGCGGTTATAGTATATTTCGTACCATTCTTTTCGAGCCATTTGACGCTGTAAATGCTTTTGCTGGACTTATCGATGAGGAGGTATACTTTGAAAAACGTCTTCGTTTTGTTGATCGGCGTCAGCTCAATTTCCTGGAGCGTTTTGTTCCCATGCCTGGTATCGCCGTTAAGTTTGTAAAGAAAATCCTTGTCGTAAAAATCTGTAAAAATGTTCTCGGGGGAAATGGTTTTTGAAGAGGGGTCATATTTGGTTAAAGTAACTTCATTGGTGGACTTGTCATAAGTCCAGACATTAGATCCATCACAGAAAATCTCCTGACCGGCCATGACGAGGTGATACTTGTGGCCCATCATGGTCAAATTGCCATTTTTTGTAGCTTCGGTCTTTCCTGCAGCATTGGTTATCTGTAAAGTAAAAGAAACTTGTACTCCTTTATACGATTTTAATTTTGCACTGACCGCGTCCAGCACTTTTTTTGCCTCGGCGTCACTTTTCCCAATATTGTTACTTTGAGCTAAAACAGTGCCTGCCAAAAGAAACAAAACCGAAGATATTAAAAACCGTTTTTTCATCGTGGCAAGTTAAAAATAAATAAATCGCTCGTCGCAAAGATATTGTAAATCATACAAACGGGATGCCATTCGATCTTTACCAGCATCGGAGAATGTAAAACTAGCTAATGTTGGTGAGGTGCTGGTCAAGGTCGTATTCGGTCTTGATAAGAACATCGCGAGCCTTGCTTCCTAAATTCTTTCCCACAATTCCTGCTTGTTCCAATTGGTCCATTAATCTTCCAGCACGGTTGTATCCAAGTTTCATTCTTCGTTGTAGGAGGGAAGTTGACCCTACCTGATTTTGAACAATTAATCGCGCTGCCTCTTCGAAAAGCTCGTCCTTGTCGTTTTTGTCAAATTCCCTTTCCTGTAAATCTTTCGCGTCTTCGTATTTGGGAAGGACGTATGGCAGGATTGCCCCCCGCTGGTCACCGATAAAATCACACACCTTTTCTACCTCAGGAGTATCAACAAAGGCACACTGTAAGCGTGTAATTTCTCCATTATAACTTATCAGCATGTCACCCTTCCCAATTAATTGCTCGGCACCGCCGGTATCAAGAATTGTCCTGCTGTCAATCTTAGACGAAACCTTAAAAGCAATTCGTGCGGGAAAATTCGCCTTAATCGTGCCGGTAATTATATTTACGGAAGGCCTTTGTGTTGCAATTATCAGGTGTATTCCAACTGCGCGCGCCAGCTGCGCAAGGCGTGCAATAGGCATCTCGATTTCCTTCCCCGCCGTCATAATTAGATCGGCAAATTCGTCAATAATCAGAATGATGAACGGCAAAAATTTGTGTCCGAGATCAGGGTTCAGTTTTCGCTTAACAAATTTTTCGTTGTATTCCTTAATATTTCTACAGCCGGCTTCTTTTAAATAGTCATATCGCTGATCCATTTCTTCGCACAGTGCATTAAGAGTATAAATGACTTTTTTTGTGTCAGTGATAATTGGCTCTTCGTCGTCATTTATTTTAATGAGAAAATACTTTTCGATAACCCGGTAAAGACTCAATTCAACCTTTTTCGGATCAACAAGAACGAACTTTAGCTGCGAGGGGTGTTTCTTATAGAGCAAAGAAACGAGTAGGGTATTAATCCCTACTGACTTGCCCTGACCGGTCGCGCCCGCCATTAATAGATGCGGCATTGCAGTCAGATCGACAATGAGATTTTCGTTGTCGATTTTTTTGCCGATTGCAATAGGGAGAGCAAAATGGTTATTTTGGAATTTTTCGCTTGCTAGCAGCGTTTTCATACTGACCACACTTTTGCGGACATTTGGCACTTCAATCCCGACGGTGCCTTTGCCTGGTATGGGCGCAATTATGCGAATGCCCAAGGCCGCGAGGCTTAGTGCAATGTCGTCTTCAAGATTCTTAATGCGACTGATACGTATCCCTGGTGCTGGCACAATTTCATAGAGTGTTACAGTGGGTCCAACTGTAGCGCTTATTTTCTGAATCTCAATGTCATAATTCTTTAACGTGTTGATGATTTGATTCTTGTTTGTTTCAAGTTCTGTTGGGTCCTGGACAATTTTTTCGCTTCCGTGCGTTTCCAGCAGGTCCAGGGAAGGGTATTGATAGTTTCGAAGCTCTAGTGTTGGTTCGTATTCCGTCAATGTATCTATCGTCGACTCCAATGCTGGTTCCTGAGACGAATTTGCTTCGTTTTCGTTGGCCTCGGCAGTGGCTTTTATCTCCAATTCAATATTCGGATTCTTCTTTCCTGATTTTTTGTCTTGCCTGCCGATTGGAGGAATCTCAGCTTCAGATGGGGACAGGGCAACGTCTAGGTTGTCACCAGACATGCTTTCTTTTGATGTTAACAGCAACGCGCCATTTGTCGGCCCCTCCGTTGTTAATTTTGGCGGAATTACGATGATTTTACCCTCGCCCCGGATGTTGCTTTGCTGTGTATCCTGAAAGGATTGATCAACAAATAATTTTGCGCCAACTAATGCCTCTTCATCAATACCAGGATCGGTGGTTGTCATTTTCCCAGGAATAGCTGGAACTTTAAAGACGGGGTTAAAGCGCCAGATAATATAGGCAAGGCCGCCTGCCACTAGCACGGCGAGGGTGCCTATTTTCCCAATGACTCCTATTAGCCATTCACTAATCATATTGCCTGCCTCTCCGCCCCATGGGAATCCATTTTTGCCGCCAAAAAAAGCAAAAAGCACGCTGAAGTAAATCAGCCCTGCAATGACATAGCGTACATTCCGGCTGACAGAAAATATTTTTCTTGTGAAAAGGAGGTTAACCCCCAGAACAAAAAAAAGGCTGCAAAGAAAATACGACGCTAAGCCAAATCCATTGTAAAAGAATATATGCGAAACATAGGCTCCGATGTTGCCCAATAAATTGGCAGTCGTGTTTGCAGACGGGTGGAGGAACGAAATGCCATTTTCCACATTGGATTGGTCCTCTTTCCAAGTAAAAAGGTATGACGTGAAAGCGACAAAAAGGAAAATCGCCGCCAATAAAAAAAGAGCTCCGATTATTTTATGAGTGCGCTCGTCTTTTGCGATTTCTTTTACCGTAACACGTTCTTCTTTGTCAGCTTTTAGGGCATTAGAACTATTGGGTTGGCTTTTTTTAGACTTTTTCCTCTTTGCCATGCCAGCAAAGATAAGCATCTGCCGATAGTATTGCAGGATAAGTTCGCGCTCAAATTTTATTGTTTTCTTAAATTGTATTCAATTTGAAAATGCTCGCACCGCTTATGAAAAGGACCAACCTGCCGGGGTTTTTGGCCCTGGCCAGCCGCCTGCCGCCGGCCGTGACGAAAGCTCTGTTAATTTTAATTTCTTTCTTGGGATGTACTCATGCAGCAGCATTGCCAGATTCAGGGGCTATCGACATGTCCGGCATCCATTTCACCAAAGTAATTACGCAAAATGTCCGATGGGTTGCATCTAGCGCAAATATTAGCCTTGACAACATCCCATACCTGGACTTCTCGGCGAGACTGCCTGCCAACTCAGCCTTGAGATCCCGCTATCCGCAGTCGAAAAAAACATTTTCCTAAAATTTAGACTTGAAAACCAGGCAGATTCAGGTGAGACAGTTTTCTTTTACCCGGGAAGGAATGTATTGCAAAGAAATAGAAGTGTTCATGTCTCTTCCAGGTGCCCGAAAATTTGAGCGAATTATTCAAGTTTTGGATTCTGTGGGACATAAAATAAACACAAATGGATTTGCGGAAATCAGGCTGGGTAAGCATGAATCAGTGAACATTTATACAAGGTTGAAGCTTATTAGGACAGGAATCAATGGGCTGACACCCCGACTTGTGGCGAAGGATTTCCTGGGTTATTTTATAAGTAATCAGCACGTAAAAAGGGCACCTATTAACATGTTCACTTATTTGGCTTCGGCATTCTTATAATGATGTTGTTTTACTCGATAACGGTTTAGCTGCGGAATTTCAGGCTAGAGTTCCTCTTTTACGCCGGATACGTATTTTTTACTGTGGCATTGTTGCTTTCCAAATCTGTTTTTTATGCTTCGTACACTCCATTCAATTACTTCTTTGAAAAATATTTTGATTTTATGATCCAAAGTGCGGGCTTCATTTTTTATATCTATTTCTTTCGCAAATTTCTCAATACAAGTGATCGTTACCCATTTCTTGAGGTGGTGCTAAAACTGGCTCTATTGGTGATCGCAATTTGTCTTTTGTCTTTTACTTTGGTGTATTTCTTTACTTCCAGAGTGATAGCCCTGAATTCAATCGAAAATGGTGTGAAGGAATTTCTGCTCGCGCTGGGCATCTTTTTCATTTTTTATGGAATTAAAAGAAAAGACATCCTAATGCGATACCTGATTCTTGGTCAAGCCTGCCTGATATTTTTTTCGCTATTGTCGCTTGTTTTCATCATTAAGCCACTCTTTGTTATTTCGTCCGATAACCCCTTGAGTATGTTTGACGACGGTCTGGTCTATTATGAGATAGGATTGATACTGGAACTAGCCTTCTTCTTATTGGGATTAGCATATAAAAACAGAATGGAGATCATACAAACCGTTCTCAAACGGGAGCAGCTTAAACTTGAGAATGAACGGCAGGCATTTGAAAGGCAAATGACGATTCTTGCAGCAAAACAGGAAGAGCGTAACAGGATTTCTGCGGATATGCATGACGAGCTTGGATCAGGCGTTACTGCAATTCACCTCATGAGCGAGGTCATCAAGGGCAAAATGAAAAAGGAGACATATCCAGAGATCCCAAAAATATCCAATTCAGCGAGCGAATTGCTGAACAAAATGAATATGATTATCTGGACTATGATCAGCTCGAATGATTCGGTAGAGAGCCTGGTTACTTATATCCGGCAATATGCGCTGGAATATTTTGAAAATACTGAAATCGCTTGTCACTTTATAATGCCCGATCCTATACCATCTTTGGAGATCAGCGGTGAAAAGCGGTGGAATATTTTTTTGTGTGTGAAAGAAGCCCTTAATAACTCATTAAAACATTCACACGCTCAAAACATCAAAGTTGATGTGATGATTGATAACGCGTTGAAGATTACGATTGCTGATGATGGCGTCGGATTCGATCCGGAGAATACAAGACTGTTTAGCAATGGTTTGAAAAATATGAAAAAACGAATGGGTGCCATAGATGGAACCTTCAGGATTGAAAACAAGGTTGGCACCAAGGCTATTTTGAAATGCGGCTTTAATCAAAGAAAAATCACATGCATTCAGACTGAAACCGTTCAAAGTCAGTCCTCACTTCTCCATAAATTCTTCGAAATGTATGCATCCTGTCGTCAAGTGCGTGATTTTTTACTTCATTCCGAAAACTATGAAAGATGTTCTCGACCTTGGAACGCGAATCCGGAAGATCATGCCGGAGTTTGTCGATGACTTCTTTCTGACAAATAAAACTGTTTTGGAAATGTTCTACTTGTGCTAGGAGATTCTTGGGGAGTTTGTGGGCGGGCATTTGCTCGAGACGGTGTTCGAAGTGACGGATTTCCTGTTTGATTGAGGAGAGCTCATGTTTCCATGATTGCAGCTCCTCTTGAAACTGTTCGATTGATGCTGTAGATTCCATATATTTTCAAGTTGAGGTGAAAAGATAGAATTGCTCCAGTAAGTTAAGAAATCCCGACAGTCGGTGCAAAAAAAAGTATTCCACGGTAAAAACGAAAAAGGTCGATCCGGCATCAACCATTTCTGGACTGCCGAGGAACAGGGCGGGTACGATTTTGACCTTCTATTTGACAAGCCAACGAAGATAAATGTTTCGTTGCAAATCCTTATTTTTGAACCTCGTTTCCAAATACTGTTAATTTTTTCAAAAATTCCGGCTGCCTTTTGAATATTTTTTAACAAGATAACGCAGAACTTAAAATATTAATGGACAAACAAGTGACCAAAATTGGAGTTCTTACTTCCGGGGGCGATTCACCGGGCATGAATGCGGCTGTTCGGGCAGTGGTACGCACGGGTATATATTATGGCATGGAAATATTTGGAATCATGAGGGGTTATAGCGGAATGATCGAGAACGACATTGTTCCAATGCATTCCAGGAGTGTCGCCAATATAATTCAAAGAGGGGGAACCATATTGAAAACAGCCCGCTGTAAAGAATTCTTTGGGTATGAAGGACGGAAAAAGGCACATTCCAACCTTAAAAAACTTGGAATAAACGGATTAGTAATCGTAGGCGGAGATGGATCATTCCGGGGCGCGCATCAGTTTAGCGAGGAATTTGATATTCCCTGTATTGGCCTTCCGGGGACAATCGATAAAGATATAGCGGGGACGGATTTCACCATTGGGTTCGACACTGCAGTTAATACGGCTGTAGAAGCCATCGACAAAATCAGAGATACAGCGGACGCGCATGACCGGCTGTTTATTATCGAGGTAATGGGGCGAGACGCCGGCTATATCGCTTTGCACAGCGGAATCGCAACCGGCGCCGAGAATATCCTGATCCCCGAGAGAAAAACGGATATCGAGGAACTGATCAGCTCTCTTCAGGAAAAAGAGAAAAGAAAAAAGCTCGTTAATCTCGTTGTCGTGGCGGAAGGTGACAACTTCGGTGGTTCGGATGAAGTTGCCAAGGTGGTAAAACAGCGATTACCCAATGTTGACACCAGAGTTTGCGTACTTGGCCACATCCAGCGAGGTGGGTCTCCTAGCTGCCTTGACCGGGTAATAGCTAGTAGGATGGGCTACTCGGCCGTAGAGTGCCTCATGGAGGGCCGATTTAATGTAATGGTAGGCATTTTAAATAATAAAATGCATTTTACTCCACTCGAAAAGGCGGTAAAGGCAAAACAAAAAATTGGAGACGAGTGGATGAAGATCGTTAAGATATTGGCCTCCTGATTGCTACGACGTTAATTTCCGTCGGAGAATAAACTTCAAATTAATTGCTCATGTCAAAGCATCTTTCCAAGTACCTCTACGAAACGATGGATAAACAGGCGGGATTGGAACACACATTCCACAGAACTAAAATTGTGGCAACGGTAGGTCCGGCTTGTGACACTTATGACAAATTGCTTGATCTTGTAAAGGCCGGAGTTAATGTTTTCCGGTTGAATTTTTCACATGGGTCTCACGAAGATAAACAGTGCATCATCGATTACATTCGAAGAATTAATGAATCGGAGCCTTACAATATTGCGATCCTTGGTGACCTTCAGGGTCCTAAACTGCGCGTTGGAGAAATAGAGAATAACGGTTTGGATCTGAAACCAGGAGATATCTTGACATTTACAAATGAAAAGTTGGTCGGCACGATGGCGCGGATCTACGTTTCCTATCCAAATCTCCACGGCGACGTCAAGATTGGCAACAAAATCCTGATTGATGATGGCAAAATTGAAGTAAAGGTCGTTTCCGTTGAACGAAACAACGATGTAAAGGTTGAGGTGACATTGGGTGGAATCTTATCATCAAAAAAAGGAATCAATTTACCGGATACAAAAATTTCGCTTCCCGCCCTGACTGAAAAAGACCTTGCAGACCTTGATTTTATTATTTCTCAAAAACTGGACTGGGTCGCGCTTTCATTCGTCAGGAATGTAAAAGACATTGTCATTCTTAGAAGCAAGCTTCATGAGAAAAAAAGCAAAACAAAAATAATTGCGAAGATCGAAAAACCTGAGGCGCTCGTTAACATACGCGATATCATTCTTGAATCGGACGGAATCATGGTTGCCCGAGGTGACCTTGGTGTTGAGCTGCCTATCGAGCAGGTTCCATTGATTCAGAAGCAGTTGATACGCAAATGCATTCATCGTGCAAAACCGGTAATCGTCGCCACACAGATGATGGAGAGCATGATCGATCGGGTAAAACCGAATCGAAGCGAAATTACCGACGTGGCAAATGCTGTGCTTGAGGGCGCCGATGCCGTCATGCTCAGCGGGGAGACGGCGGCAGGGCGGCATCCTACACTAGTTGTGGAAACTATGCGGAAGATAATTATGGAAGTGGAGAAAAATGACTATCCCTATAACCTGGAGGATTCGCTGGTACCGCAGCCACATTCGCCATCTTTCCTTAGCGATGCCATCTGCTATAACGCCTGCAAACTCGCCAAAGACTCAAACGCTGATGCACTGATCGGCATGACTCAAAGTGGTTATACTGCATTTACACTGTCAACATATCGTCCCAAGTCCCCATTATACATTTTTTCGAAGGAAAAGAGTCTGATAAACCAGCTTAGCCTGAGTTGGGGTGTAAGGGCATTTCACTATGCTGAAGAAGAAAGTGTGGATGATATTATTAGCGACCAGATAAAAATCCTGAAGGAACGCGGCTTCATAAAATCAGGCGACGTGGTAGTGAATACAGGCAGCCTTCCAGTCCAGTTGCATCTGCCTACAAATATGCTGAAGATCACCAAGGTAGATTAAACCTTCCAGATTTTTCGTGGTCACTCGGCTTGGCTGAACAGCAATTGTCTCTTGTACAGTTGAATTGTATTTTCAAATCCCAAATATAATGCGTCGCAAATGAGTGCATGGCCGATCGAGACCTCAAGCAGCCCAGGAATATTTTGCGCAAAGTATCTCAAGTTCTGAAGGTCCAGATCGTGGCCCGCATTTATACCAAGCCCAAGATCGGCCGCAATCTTCGCAGACTCGACATAAGGCGCAATAGCGCGTTCCCGGTCATCGCCGTAACCGAGTGCATAAGCTTCGGTGTAAAGCTCGATCCTATCTGTCCCAGTTTCAGCAGCGCCTCGTATCTGAGTTACCACTGGGTCGACAAATATGGATACCCTTATTCCGTTCTTTTTAAATAAACCGATAGTATCAATCAGGTAATTTTTGTTTGCGATGGTGTCCCAGCCATGATTAGATGTAATTTGACCAAGGGCGTCAGGCACCAGGGTAACTTGGTCAGGTTTTGCCCTAAGGACGAGGTCGACGAACTTTTGTTCCTGTGGATTACCTTCAATATTAAATTCCCTAGTAATTATACTTTTGATGTCATATACGTCTTTATACCGGATATGGCGCTCATCGGGCCGAGGATGTACTGTCACGCCATCGGCGCCAAAAGCTTGTGCATCTTTGGCCGCTTTCACCACGTCTGGATTATTTCCACCCCTGCTGTTTCGAAGCGTAGCAATCTTGTTGATATTTACGGATAACGAAGTCATTGCCAAAATTACTCCAGCCTGATTAGAAAAACCTGAATTGGTTCAAAAGTTAGCTACGATCTTAAAATTGAGCAAACGGGGTGTTAGACGCTGGGGCATAGCATAGGTAGTGTTGGAGAAATCTTTAATGAGAAGGTAGGATATGGTGTTGCTCTTGTCGATAACATTGAAAATCTCAAATGTTGCCCAAATAGTTTGAAAATTTCTGAAAGGGCTATGACTTCGTCTGCTGTCGCGGTCATTATCAAGTAGCAAGGCACTGAACCCCAGGTCAGCTCTTATATAAGCGGGAATGTTGAGCGCGTTTCGATATTTTATGCTACCAGGAATATTAAAAGGAAGATTGCTGCCATAGATTAAATTGAGGTAAACTTTGAAATTCTTATTCGTGGCAAGGTAATCCTGAACAAACATTCCCAGAGTTAATAGGCGGTCAGTGGGTCGTCGTACCCAACCCTGTTGTACGCGGACACTATCGACTGGTTGGTTCAGGGAATCGAGAATATAATTGTAATAATACTGGCCCGTAATCAACTCCTTGGTTTTCATGATACCGATGCTGAACCAACTTTCGGCATCTTTGATCAATTCACCAAACACCCGAGTTTCGATACCCTCGGCAAAGGCCTTTGCGTTGTTCGTTCCGAAATATTGGACATGTACATTGTTGATGTCATATGGGTCGACGTCAGTCATGTATTTATAATACGCCTCGGTAGTAAGTCTAAATGGTTTAACGCCCATTTTGAAATTATAGTCGAATCCTGCGGTTGCCTGGTAGCTAGTCTGTGCCCTGAGAGCCGTATTTAGTGTACCGTCCGGGCGAATCATTTCTCGGAAAAAGGGCGGCTGGTCATAAATGCCGACGGCGGCCCGATATATAATGTCCCTTTGTGATGATTTTGGCTTCCACGAAAGACCAATTCTTGGCGAAACAAGCAATTGCCTGTTGAGATTGTTGTAATTATATCTGACCCCTGCCTGAAGCGTTAAATCATGAGGATCCTTGAAAGCGATGTTGTCCTGAAAAAATCCCGATGTTCTGAAAATTGAAAGATTGTCTGATCCACTCATATAACTAAACACGGTCATCATGCCAGGTAAATAAGGGAGGGAATAGCCGGCCGAATCCTGATACGTCCATTGCAAAGTCTTGAAATTGACTAATTGGTCCTCCGCATTGATGCCCCATTGTAAAAAGTGCTTTCCAAGGTCGAGGTATCCTTTGTGAGAAGCGTTCCAGACTGATATGTCGAGCCTGTTCCTGGCATAGTTCTGATAAGTACCGGCACCCAGGGGGTTAGTGATGAGGCCATATGAGGCGCTGGTTTTGTCAAAATCGCGTTCTCCGAACAAGTAATTACCAATAATGTCGTATGATTCGTGTTCATTATCCTCAAATCGAGAGACCATCCATTTTAAACGCAGATTTTTGTTAACCTGCCGCACATAAGTTAGGCCAACCAGATTTGTCTGATAAGCGTCCTTTTCTTCGCCTGAAAAAAAAATGTCCAGACCGAGATTTGCCGTGTAAAAAGGCGAAAACACAGAGGCGGTAAGTTGTGCCGACTGGGGAATCAAGGTAAACTTGGTTTGCGAAAGAATGCCAAGTAATTCAACACTGTTCCTTGCGTCGATTTTGTATGAGAACAATGCTTGCCCGTCAGATGATGACGGGCTGTAATCGCCGACTGTTTCCTGGCTGCTCAGGAGACTTTTGTTGGTCCTGTTTCTTGCACCTAAAAGATAAGAGAATTTCCCGTCGGAGGTGCTGCCTTCCAAATGAAATCCCTGCTCGAGTAACCCCATATAAACGGAGCCTCCAAACTCTTTGGGCTTTTTATATTGAATGTCGAGAACGGAAGACATCTTGTCTCCGTATTTCGCTTGAAAACCGCCATTGTAAAAGCTGACATTTCTAGTCAGGTCAGGATTAATGATGCTTAATCCTTCTTGCTGCGCATTACTTACCAAGTAGGGTCTAAAAACTTCGAAATCGTTTATGTAGATCAGATTCTCGTCATAATTGCCACCTCTGACCGAATACTGAGAAGTGAGCTCATTGTTCGAACCAACGAAAATCTTAATAAGGCTCTCGATCCCGCTATTCGGTGTTGGGACATTAACGGCGTCCTTGGGATTTATTTTAATCAGTCCTGCTTCTTTGCGTTCACGCTGATCAGTTACAATCACTTCCTTAAGCTCGGAAGGATTTCTGGTCAACCGGACAACTATGAGCTCTTTTTCATTTTCGTTTAGCAGAAAATTCCGCTGCTCAGCATGGTAGCCGGTAGAGGAAAAAACCAGGGCGAATGCTTTTTCTGCCGGCACCTTTAATCGAAATGCTCCTGAATCATTGGTCATCACGCCATTCTGCCTTCCCAGAATGATGACAGACACCTTCGCCAACGGAGCTTCGTTTTCATCAAGAATTTTCCCCGAAATATAAGCGATCTTTTTCTGGGCCTCCGAAGACAGCCCCATAATCAGAATGAGGCACAATCCGGTGAAGGATATTCTTCTCAACGCAATTTTTTTATGTTTGTCGAAATTAGATGTTTGCCTCGACCAAAAACGAAATAAACCAACTCAAAGTATGATAGGTGATTCAATTAACTGACAGTGCTGGATAACCGGGGGGCCAAACTGCAAATCGGGCACAGGTCTCAGGAATTCTTGAGGCGGCTTATCGTGTCCTTCGGGTTCGGCGAACCAAATACGGTATTGCCTGCTACAAGCACATTGGCGCCGGCGTGTAGGATTGCAGCGGCGTTTTCGAGCGTTATGCCTCCGTCGATTTCAATCAGGACATTTAGACCGCGATCATGGATCATTTTTTTGAGATCCCTAATTTTTTGATAAGTGTGGTCAATAAAATGTTGACCGCCAAATCCGGGGTTAACGCTCATTATCAGAACCTGGTCGACATCGGCAAGAATATCTTCCAGAAGTTCGACAGGTGTATGTGGGTTAATCGCTACACCAGCCTTCATTTCCAATGCTTTTATTTGCTGAATGTTTCTGTGAAGATGGCGGCACGCCTCAAAATGAACGATCAAGTGATCAGCGCCCGCCTTTTTGAAATCCTCTGCATACCTTTCCGGTTCTTCGATCATCAAATGTACATCGAAAGCCTTGTTGGAAGCCTTTCGTAATTGTGCGACAACTGGCAAGCCAAAACTGATATTGGGTACAAATCGGCCATCCATGACATCAAGATGTAGCCAATCCGCAACGCTGTCGTTGATCATCTTACATTCAGATCCGAGATTGAGGAAGTTGGCGGCCAAAAGCGATGGCGCTACAATTGTCATGAAACACTGGTTTTAACACAGGCCGCAATATACAACGGCTTTCAATTCATTGGTTAACTCTTTTTAGCGCCTCGAGGGCTTCTTTAAAATCCCTATCGAGTAATAATGCCTTTTGGTAGTATTGGGCTGCTTCTTGTTTTTTATTTATGGCTTCGTAGCAACGCCCAATCCAGAAATAAGAGTCCGGTGATGTTAGCGTAACGGCCGCTGCCATTCGAAAAGTATTTAGTGCATTGTCAAAATTTTTTTCCTTAAAAAAGGCTATACCCTTTTCGATATATGCATCCGTCAATTTCCAATCCCGACCAATGCAAGAATCAAACTGCACGATGGCCTCATCATATTGTTTAGTATTGGAATAGTAAATGCCCTTTATAAAAAAAGGATCTGTCAGCTCTCTGGCCGAATCTGAAACAATCACCAGGTCGCAAAGCGGAAGCGCGGCAGCATTGTTACTTTCTGCATAAAGATCAGCTAATTCGAGAGTGAAGGTTACTGTTGGTTCCAGCCTATAGGCTTTTTTAACGCTGGCTATTGCGTCGGGAGTATCATGAGCTTGGGCAAGCAGCCTTCCCTTTTCATACCAGGCTTCCGCATCATTTGAATCAGTTCTCAAGATGGTACCGAACAACGCTATAGCTTCAGCCGACCGGCCAGATTGCATATAAATTTCACTTAGTAATCTCTTAAACTCCTCGTTGGCCGGAAACTTGCGTATGCATTCTTCAAGTAATTTCGTCGCTTCGGCGGTCCGGTTCGTGATTGAAAGACTGGATACATATGCAAGCGCTGATCGTTCAGACGAACCCAGTTCCCAGGATTTCTTAAAATCCGCGCGGGCGATTTCGTGCTGATTGTTGCGGTTTAGCATCTCACCCCGCTCCAGATAAAGTCTTGCACTGTCTGGAAAGCGTGCGATGCTGTCGGTGAGTTTGGCGTAAGGCATTTTCTTCAGCAGGTCTTTGCTGCCCTCGCCATCTTCGTGCATATTGCATGAGAAAATCACGAAAGGCGCTATCAGCAAACTGGCCAATGCTGCCTTAAACTTTTTCATTCAACAAAACTAACTGATTTAAGTTATCTTAATTTTGACAGTTGCCTGACAGAACTCCGGTGTAACTAAGTCAAATTTGCCTTTTGGTAACCAAACGCTTTATGCATGAAAAAATTGATCAAGCAGCTGTTAATTTCTACCTTATTTTTTTTAACAATTGTCTCGTTCCGTGATTCGGGTGGCGTCAACGCGCTCATTCCATCCTTCGACTATTTCCATCGCGATACGTTGTTATACCCGGAAGAAAAGCATTTTAGGAATATTCGTCAATTGACATTCGACGGAGACAACGCGGAAGCATATTTCAGTTTCGACGGGAAGTATCTAATTTTTCAACACAAGGACGAGAAAGAAAATGTCAACTGCGATCAGATGTATATCGGAAAAATACCCAATAATGAACGTGAGCCGTTTGAATACAAAATGATCAGTAGCGGGAAGGGCAGGACTACCTGCGGCTTTTTTGCAAAGGACGGCAAACACGTAATCTATGCATCAACCTTCCTGGGCGGAGATAGCTGCCCGCCTGTACCCGATAGGCAGAAACTCAAGAGATACATTTGGCCTGTTTACCCCACTTATGATATTTTCCTTTCAGATCTAACGGGCAAAATTGTACGTCGCCTAACAAATTCGCCTGGTTATGACGCCGAGGCAACCATTTCGCCGGATGGGACAAAAATGATTTTCACGTCTGACCGGGATGGCGATCTGGATTTATATCTGATGGACCTTCAGACTTACGCCGTAAAACGGATAACTAATACGCTTGGCTACGACGGGGGCGCATGGTTTAGCCCCGATGGGACGAAGATTGTTTGGCGGGCATCCAGACCAAAAACTCCTGAAGAGATTGCAGACTATAAGGATTTGCTGAAGCAGAACCTTGTCGCTCCAACCAGCATGGAGGTTTGGACGGCCGACGCCGACGGGAGTAACGCCAAACAAATAACAAGTTATGGGCAGGCCAACTGGGCTCCGAATTTTTTACCTGATGGTAAAAGAATAATTTTTTGTAGCAACTTTGAATATGCCCGGGGCTTCCCATTCAACATGTATATTACTGATATCAACGGAAAAGGACTGGAAAAAGTTAGCAGGGATAATGGATTTGATGCATTTCCGATGTTTAGTCCCGATGGCAGGAAAATTGTTTTTAGTAGTAACAGGAACAGCACAAATCCTCGTGATATTAATTTATTTATAGCGGACTGGGTAGAATAAATCAAAGGGTCGTAGACTGTCCGTTCAAGCGAGCTGCCTCGCAGCTTGCTGCGAGGCAGCTGCATTACGGCGCTCTTCCAGGCATTTGAAAGGATTTAATGGTGACTTATAATCAAATAGTATTTTCAACTGATTCGCGGTCTGACACCCTCGGGAGTAACTTTCAACCCGGAAGGCTACTTTCGAAGATTTTACGATCTGAAAGTTTTCACAGATCAACCTCATATTTTCAAAGAACTAAAACAAAATTCGGAAAACCCGCAACGAGTTGCGGGGAATTAAACCATTTTCAAATAAAAGTAAGAATATGCAAACAGCGATACTCGAATTGCACAGCATTCTCCGGTGGGCCATTTTAATCTTATTAGTGGCTTCAGTGATCGCCAGTTTTCGGCGTTGGGCAGGAAATAGGCAGTTTGAAGGGGGTAACAGGACGATCTTCATACTTACCTTGATCTCCACGCATCTCAACTTCCTGGTTGGATTGTACCTGCTGTTATTTGGAAGGTATGGCGTCATCGGCGCCCAGCTGCCGCCTGGAGTGAATATAATGAAGGAAAGATTTTATCGCTTTTTTTTGATTGAGCATCCAACGGGGATGCTTATTGCAATTGTGCTTGTTACGCTGGGCAGTCGCTTTTCAAAGATGAACAAATCCGGTAAAGGGCAGTATAAAAAAGCATTCTGGTGTTTTTTAATCGCACTCCTGATTGTTTTGCTGATGATTCCCTGGCCATTTATGTCCGGGATCGGACGTCCGCTCATTTAGTCAATCAGGCCATCCTCTAATAATTTTCGCATCAGCAGCACAACGCCGGGTACTTGCGCTTGTTCAAGGTATGAGCGACTGTCAAAGAAATTAACCGCCTCGATTTCCGATGAGGGTAAAGGTCTGTGCATAAGATTATGCAGGTAGCATTCCTGCTCCATAATGACATCGGGGTTTTCACCAAATGCCGGCGCCGTGATGTGCGTATAATATTTAAGATCTTTTCTTGAAATCCTGATTCCCAGTTCTTCCTCGATTTCGCGAATCAGCGTTTCATCGGCGGATTCGCCGTCCGCTGTCTTACCTCCTGGCAGATACCACGCCCGCTTGTTTTTGCTGTAAGCAAGCAATAATTTTCTGTTTTCTATAACTACCAAGCCAGCAGTAAACAACTGTTTCATCGTGTTACCATAATAAGAATTCGGAATTCGTAATTTTGTATCCGGTCGAATACATCGCTTTAGTCTTTAACCTAATATTCAAAGTTAACCTTCGCGTATGCCATATTATCATTCAGTAGGTCGAATTCCACTAAAACGTCACACACAATTCCGTAAGCCGGATGGATCACTTTATGCCGAACAACTATTCTCGACCGAGGGGTTTTCCAACGATTATTCTCTGCTTTACCATGTTCATCCACCCACAAATATTGTAAAAACAGATGAACCGGTAGGCATGCAAACCAGGATAGCTGAGGAAAAAATGTTGAAACACCGCAGTTTTGAAGGCTTTAGCATCGTACCGGAAAATGATTTTCTACAAAGCAGAAAGCCGATTTTAGTCAATAATGATTGCCAAATTGTTCTGGCTGCTCCGCGGGAGGGCATGAACGATTATTTTTACAAAAACGCAGATGCTGATGAATTAATATTTGTTCATGAAGGCCTGGGGAGGCTAAAAACCATGTACGGGGCCCTCGAATTTGCTTATGGAGATTATTTGATTATCCCGCGTGGAACAATTTATCAAATTGAATTTCACGATAAGCAGAATCGTCTTTTTATATTGGAATCGTCTAGTCCAATTCGGTTTCCCCAAAAATACCTTAGTAAATATGGCCAGCTTTTGGAGCATTCTCCGTATACTGAGCGAGACCTGCGGATACCGGCAGAATTAGAAACAATCGACAAAAAGGGAGACTTCGTTATTAAGACAAAGAAAAAATCGGTTCTCTACGGAATCCATTACGGCCACCATCCATTCGACGTTATAGGTTGGGACGGCTGCTGCTATCCGTTCGCTTTTTCAATTCATGATTTTGAACCGATTACCGGGCGGGTTCATCAGCCTCCACCAGTACACCAGACTTTTGAAGGTCACAATTATGTCGTTTGCTCATTTTGTCCCAGACTTTTCGATTACCACCCGCTGGCAATACCTGCTCCTTATAATCATAGTAATATTGACAGCGATGAATTGATCTATTACGTCGATGGCGATTTCATGAGTCGTAAGAACGTAACGCGAGGAATGCTAACACTGCACCCTGGAGGCATTCCCCATGGACCTCACCCGGGTGCGGTGGAAAAAAGCATCGGCGCAAAAGAAACAAAGGAATTAGCCGTGATGGTCGATACTTTTCACCCACTGATGCTGACGGAGGCAGCCCTTGGAATTGAAAATCCTAATTACATTATGAGTTGGTCTGAATGAAACCTCTGGATATATTATCCCGGCGGATTCCAACCTTTTTCTTTTTAATTTCACGGGCTTTCGTAAATTCGGACATACTAATAGAAGCTTATGGTAAAATTCAGTGAACTAAAAATCGGGGATATCGTTGAAGTGGAGTATGCCGGAAAAAAGTCGGAAGGAGAAGTTATCGATCTGGATTATGTCGATGAAGAGGCATGTGTTCAAACGGAAATCCAGGATTTCTGGTACACCCCAGATCAGATTTTTGCGATTCCCTTAAGCGATGAGCAGCTGAAAAAATTCGGTTTTGAACGGGTTGAGAACGGTGATGGTTCAGTAAAATATAAAAAGGACGCCTTCAGAATCCTGCTTCCAAATAAGGATCATTTTTCGGGCTTTGAAATGTGGTACAGGGAAGACCGGCGGCATATGAGCCATCCCATCAGCGTTCACGAGCTGCAGAATCATTATCTTCAGATGACCAAGGTACACTTGGATATATAACAAAATTCATTGATTACCAACGAAGTGTCTTCACTCCGGTCTAAAGTTTGATTTTTTATCATATTTTCTTAATTGACGGGTAATTCATATCTTTGCGCTCCCAAAAATTCTATGGCCAAACAAGCACTGATTAAACAGGACGGGACGATCGTGGAAGCCCTATCCAACGCGATGTTCAAAGTCAAATTGGAAAACGGTCACGAGATTTTGGCGACGATTTCAGGAAAGATGAGAATGAACTATATACGTATTTTGCCAGGCGACAAAGTTGGAGTCGAAATGAGTCCATACGACCTGACGCGTGGCCGAATAATATTCAGATATAAATAATTGTGGGAAGCGAAAACATTAAGCAACATGAAAGTAAGAGCATCCATTAAGAAAAGAAGTGCCGACTGCAAGATTGTTAGGAGAAAAGGCAAACTTTACGTTATCAATAAGAAAAACCCCAGGTTTAAACAAAGACAGGGATAATTGCATTAATAAAAATTCTCATTAAGCTATGGCCCGTATTGCTGGTGTCGATTTGCCAAAAAACAAAAGAGGAGAAATAGGACTAACCTATATTTTCGGTATTGGACGCTCCACAGCGCAATACATTTTGCATAAGGCAGGAATCAACTTTGATAAAAAAGTTAGTGAATGGAATGACGACGAATTGAGTACCATTCGAAATATAATCACGAACGAATTGAAGGTGGAAGGGGCTCTTCGCTCAGAGGTTCAATTGAATATTAAGCGATTGCTTGACATAGCTTGTTATCGCGGATTGCGACACCGCAAAGGCTTGCCGGTAAGAGGCCAGCGGACGCGTACTAACAGCCGCACGCGGAAGGGCAAGCGTAAGACAGTGGCAGGCAAGAAAAAGGTTGCTGCCAAAAAATAATCAGAAAATTCTCAAACATCTATGGCAAAAGCTCAGGCGCCCAGCGCCAAAGTTGCAGCGAAAAAAAGAGTGGTTAAAGTTGATGCTTATGGCGATGCGCATATTACGGCAAGCTTTAATAATATCATCATCAGCATCACCAATAAGCAGGGACAAATCATTTCTTGGAGTACGGCGGGAAAAATGGGTTTCAAAGGCTCCAAGAAGAATACTCCCTATGCGGCGCAGACGGCGGCAGCGGATGCGGCAAAGACCGCCTTTGATGCGGGCCTGAAAAGAGTGGATGTATTTGTAAAAGGCCCCGGTTCAGGTCGCGAGGGCGCAATAAGGTCGATTTCAAATTCAGGTATTGAAGTGGTAATGATTAAGGACGTTACTCCATTACCCCACAATGGCTGCAGGCCACCTAAGAAAAGGAGGGTTTAGTAAGGCGAGCTGCTGTTACAAAGGGATGTTTGAAAAAATATACGGGTGCATCATTGATTTTAGATTTTTAATGATGATGCATCGTCACCAAAAAATCAAAATAAATATCTATGGCACGTTATAGAGCCGCGAAGACGAAGATTTCACGCATTTTTGGAGAGCCGATTCTAGGCAATGGTAAGTATTTAAATAAGAACAGCAACCCCCCAGGTCAGCACGGCGCTACCCGCAAACGAAAAAGCCTTGGCGAGTATGCATTGCAGCTCAAAGAAAAACAGAAAGCGAAATATACTTATGGCCTGCTCGAGCGCCAATTCCACAAAACTTTTGTAGAAGCTGTGCGAAGAAAAGGTGTTACCGGCGACAACCTCATTAAATTGCTGGAGGCCAGATTGGATAATACCGTTTATCGCTTGGGCATGTCTCTATCGCGACCGGGGGCGCGCCAACTTGTCGCGCACAAGCATATTACAGTCAATGATGTTGTTGTGAACGTGCCGTCATTTCAGCTGAAACCAGGAGATGTCATCGAACTAAAGGAATCCACACGGTCAAACACGGGAATCACAAGCCAAATAGGGACAAAGGGAGCGAAAATTAATTGGCTTGATTGGAACCCGACAGAATTCAGGGGAACTTTCATTGCATACCCCGAACGAGAGAGCGTTCCTGAAAATATCAAGGAGCAGCTAATTATCGAATTGTATTCCAAGTAAGAGGTCTTTAGACCCGCTGAGGTAAATATTATCTAAAATTCAAAAATCGTCAATAGCAATATGTCAATCTTAAATTTTCAAAAACCAGACAAAATCATCCTGCAGAAAGCAACGGATTTTGAAGCGCAATTTGAATTTCGCCCACTTGAACCGGGTTATGGCGTGACTATCGGGAACGCATTGCGCAGAGTTTTGTTGAATTCCCTGGAGGGATACGCAATAATCGGAGTGAAGATTGAAGGTGCGGACCATGAATTTGCCACCTTGAAGGGTGTTACAGAAGACGTGGTGGAAATTATCTTGAATTTGAAGCAAGTTCGGTTTAAAAAGAAAGTCGATCACGAAGTCGGCCAGGAAAAAATAAGCTTGAACCTGAAGAATAGAACTGAATTTACCGCTGGAACGATTGGCGAGGCAACGCCCAGCTTTGAAGTAATGAATCCTTCACTGTTGATCTGTACGCTTGACGCTTCAGCTAAATTGGATATTGAGATTACCATTGGCAAGGGCCGAGGTTACGTTCCGGCAGAAGATAATAAGCCAAAGGACGCGCCGTTCGGGTATATACCAACCGATGCGATATTCACTCCAATTAAGAATGTAAAATATTCGGTGGAAAATACCCGTGTCGAACAAAGAACAGACTTTGAAAAGCTAATCATGGAAGTTTCGACTGACGGCACAATTCACCCCGAAGAGGCAGTTAAGCAGGCTTCGCGAATTCTGATTCAGCATTTAATGATCATAACTGACGAGAACATCACCTTTGACAATAAAGAAGAAAAAAAGGAAGACCTGGTTGACGAGCAGACTCTTCAATTACGTAAAATGTTGAAGACACCACTCGAAGATTTGGATTTATCTGTCAGAGCCTTTAATTGTCTGAAGGCAGCTAAGATCAACAGCCTAAGTGAGCTGGTTACCTATGAGCAGGAGGACCTTATGAAATTCCGAAACTTCGGCCAGAAATCGCTTGCAGAAATAGAGCAGGTATTGGGTGAACGGGGTCTTCACTTCGGGATGGATTTGAGCAAATTAAAAATTGATGATGAATAGGTCGTTGCGAAATGACTTTATTCATTTTAATACCAGGAAGCAGTTTTTGCCAATTTCATAGGCCTTCATAAATATAACAGATATGAGACACGGGGATAAAATAAAGAATCTGAGTCGAACCGCATCGCACAGGAAGGCGCTGTTGGGTAACCTCGCAGTTCAACTCATCGAGCACAAAAGGATTATAACCACGCTTGCCAAAGCGAAGGCACTGCGAGTTTATGTAGAGCCGCTCATTACAAAAGCCAAGGACAATACTACTCATCAGAGACGAGTTGTCTTCAGTTACTTGCAGGATAAACACGCAATTACTGAATTGTTTGGACCGGTTGCGGAGAAAATCGCCGGCCGGCCGGGTGGCTATACCCGTATAATTAAACTTGGTACGCGAGTTGGGGACAACGCAGAAACAGCACTCATAGAATTGGTCGATTTTAACGAAGTTTATGGCAAGGGCAAAGGAGAGATGAAGGAGCAGGCCAAAAGAACCCGCCGCGGCGGTGCCAGGAAGAAGGTTTTTGAAAGCAAGGAAGGTTCGAGCGAAGTCGACGGAGGCCCGGAATCAAAAAAAGAGGAAAAAAAGGCCGATTGATGGCAGCATTATATTTTTGTTTGGCAGGATCCCCAGGGATCCTGCTTTTTTTTGCCTAAAATGTGAAAAAGTCGTTTAAGCCATCAGGAACTAATTCGTTTTATTTGCAAAAATTTTTCTTGACAGATGAATAACTCTTCAGTTGAAAACGCGATATTGATGTTAGAGGACGGCACAATCCACCATGGGAATCCATTCGGTAAGCGAGGTACGACGTCTGGAGAGATTTGCTTTAATACGGGTATGACGGGGTATCAGGAAGTCTTTACCGACCCAAGCTATTTCGGCCAGGTACTCATCATGAACAGCGTCCACATTGGAAACTACGGTGTTAAAGACAGTGACGTTGAATCGGGAAGTGTGAAAATCCGGGGACTAATCGGTCGAAATCTGGAAGCCCAATTTTCGCGCAAATTGGCTACAGGATCTCTGGATGATTATCTGAAATTTAATAATATCGTTTGTATCGAAGGGGTTGATACCCGCGCTCTAGTTGCACACGTGCGGACGCAAGGCGCGATGAATTGTATTATCTCGAGCGAAATACAGGATATCGGAAGACTTAAGTCAGAACTGCAAAAAACCCCATGCATGGATGGCCTCGAGCTTGCCTCCTGCGTTACCACGGAGTCAGAATATGAGGCCGGAAACCCAGAATCCCCAATCCGGATCGCCGTTATTGACTATGGCATCAAACATCATATCATAGAATGCATGACCTCCCGGGGCGCTTTTGTCAGGGTTTATGGTGCCAGGACAAGTTTAAAAAAGTTGAAGGAATTTAATCCGGATGGTTATTTCATTTCTAACGGGCCAGGGGATCCTTCCGCAATGGATTACGCCGTTGAAACTGTTCAGGAAATTCTAAGCGAAAACAAACCTTTATTTGGTATTTGCCTTGGTCATCAACTGCTTGCGCTTGCAAATGATATCCCCACCTTCAAAATGCATCACGGTCACCGGGGTTTGAATCATCCGGTGAAGAACATCCTAACAGGGAAGTGCGAGATCACAACGCAAAATCATGGATTTGGGGTGGATCCACAAGCCGTAAAAAAGGCTGCAAATATAGAGGTTACTCACCTGAACCTTAACGATGATTCCATAGAGGGTATTCGAATGAAGGATAAGCCAGCGTTTTCGGTGCAATATCACCCTGAATCGACTCCTGGGCCACATGACAGCAGGTATTTGTTTGATGATTTCCTCGAGTTGATTAGAAAAAGTAAGGGTTAGGCCTGACTCGTAAAATCTTAACACCTTCGCGGTCAGTTGCGACCACATGCAAGAATAAGCATTTCCACCTAGTTGATTAAACTAACTCTTTCCAAATCCAGCAACAAGCTTTTTCAGTTTGAGCGACCTAAAGGTCAGATTCTTTAACTCGTCTTGTGTGATGAGGTGGGATGGACGGTGAATATTCCTCATATAGCCCGCGGTGATATGATTTCATTCGATACTTCGGGGTGCCCAATAGGAATTTATTTCCTGAGAATAGGCGGTGTTCAAGGCAGTGAGACCAGGAAGGTACTAATCAAGTAAAGTCGCTCAATCAGCCGAAGTCGAATTGCCATAACCAACCTATCTGGACGCGCAATGTCGTTATCGGCGTATATTGCAGAAATCTTACAGTTAGTCGGTATGAAAATCGCAATGATCAACGGGCCCAATCTTAACCTGCTTGGAACTCGAGAGCCTGAAATCTATGGCCATGAAACCTTTGATGATTACTGCCTTCATCTGAAAAAGAAATATCCCAGTATCGAATTCAGCTATTTCCAAAGCAATATCGAGGGAGAAATCATTGATGAGTTGCAGCGCGTTGGTTTTTCATATGCCGGAATCATACTCAACCCAGGTGGATACACTCACACATCTGTTGCCATCGGTGACGCCATAGCGGCCATAAAGACCGAGGTGGTTGAAGTTCATCTCTCAAATGTTCATGCTAGGGAGGAATTCAGGAAAATCTCCCATATTTCATCTAAATGCAAAGGAACAATATCGGGATTTGGTCTGAAAAGTTACGAGCTGGCGTTGCAATACTTCCTATAGAAAGATGATCATCATCAGAGCGAATCCGGTATCCTGTTTCGGATCCTCTGTCTTTTTGATAATATGCAGGCCATTGCTACTCCAGATTTTAAAAACATCGCCTTTTCTTGATTTGGCTACCTCATGTTCAATTGTCGGCAACAAAATGCCCCTGGCAACCCATCCAAGATCACCGCTGGTGAGGGTTTCTCCTCCCATGGAATATGTCCGCGCAAGTTGTTCGAATGTTGCAGTTCCTGCCTTTAATTTTTGAAGAATTGAATTGCCAAGTGAATCAGCAAATTTTCTGCTGAACATGGAAGTATCAATGAAGATTTGACTTACCCGATAAAATGTATTTGGCGATTTGGCAAGGATCTGTGCTAGAAATCTTTTCCCGTTTTGGTCATATGGGCCATAAACTTTTTTTATTTTCCCAGTGTAAGCAAGACTGTCCGCAATGCTCCGGAAAAAGGCCGTTCGAGTCACAACGATCGTGTCGAGTTTAAATTTCTTTTTAAGAACATCCTTTACATAAAGGGGTGGGTTGGGAGACTTCTCCAATTCCATTTTAATTTGGCTGGTTGCCATTTTCTGAGCAAAGGACAAATACGAGTGGCCGGTCAAGATCGCCAGAAGCAATAGTTTCCGCATCAATTGAGTTAATTAGTTCGCAATAATAAGGTCTTAGACATTTCGAATAAATTTCTACTTAGGATATCGAAATGCCATGTAATTCAATCATTTTCTTCAGTAGGAAAACCTTGCGCAGAATCTTCCGCCGCTCCGAACTTGCGAGTTTTTCTTCAGCCCGCTTCGATGATAACACTTTGCTAATTTATATTTTTTAGTCATAAATTGACCCGTTTTTCGTTAATCTCTTGGATTTTAAGCTAATCACAATGCGTTATCTGTTTCTGTTGTTTGTTTTGGTATCTGCCGGTGCGAATGCACAATGCAAGACCTTCGTCATAGGAGCAAAGGGTGATACCCTTAACTGCGTCGACAAGAAGGACTTAAAGCAAGGCAAATGGGTAATCCACCACGACGAGCTGCGTTCAGAACCGGGTTATGATGAGGAAGGGGTATTCAGGGCGGGGCGGAAGGAAGGAGTTTGGAGACTATACAGCCCTATAGGCGACCTGATTGGTGCTGAATTCTATAAATGGGGCTATAAAGATGGTGTTTGCAAGTATTATACTTCGTCAGGCGAATTGCTTCGCGAAGAAAGCTGGCTTGCACTGAACCCTGACAAAGAATATGATACACTGCAAATTGAAGATGTTGACCATCTCGACCATTATAATACAGTTGTCGTAAAAAATGAAGGTGCAGCGATCAAAAATGGGACATGGAAATATTACGACCCCGGCACTGGAACCATTTTTAAGACTGAGACGTATACGCTAGGCAAACTCGCTGTCCCAAAAACTGGCGGTGCAGTTGTATCGGCCGATTCATCCAAAAACAAAATTATTCCAAAGGAGGTTCTCGACTATCAAAAGAAAAACTCCGGGAAAAAGAAGATCAAGGTAAGGGACGGAACCGTGGATTACTAGATTGCCGATAATTCTTGTTTGAATAATTCATACACTTTTTATTCTCAAGTACGGGACAAATAATTAAAAAACCCCGATTTTTCACCGGGGTTTGCGAATATCCACGATAAGCTCAGAATGCTTTTTTCTCCTTTTCCGCTGCTTTCTGCATGGGATTATTTTGATTGGGAATAGCTCTTTGCTGCGCTTGTTTAGCCTTAAATATTTCGAATGCGGTCGGCTCTGCTACTTTAGGCCACGAATTGTTGCTCTCATCAATGTCAGCAGTCTCACGCATCGGATCGAGCCTAATCGACGCGACCTCTTTGTCCTTCATGAATACTTTAGTCAATTTGTCTTCGCTCTTCCGCCATACTTGAGCGGGGATTCGTTCGATTTCCTTTGTCGAGTCTTTATAGGTCCACTCGATAATTATTGGCATGACCAGCCCGCCTTTGTTACTAAAATGGACCTCATAAAAATTTTTACTTTCAAATTTTTCTTTAGTGTCATTATCCATTGGTTCATCAAACTGCACTACATGAACTGCATATTTCGTCGTATCATATGGTACGATGCCGCGATCATATTTCCAATAAAAATCTCGCAGCGAGGTGTCAGCATCAGTGGCAAACGTTATATTTTTGTCTTCCCTATTCCTGATCTTTGATACGTCCTCGAACGAATTTACCTGCGGTTTAGCAATTGGTTGCATTCTTGTCGAATCAATTTTTCTTGGCGCATTGACCAAATCAGCTTTAAACCATTTTACGCTGTCGATAGCAATGTCGCAAGGTTGTATGCCGTAAAACCAACCGCGCCAAAACCAATCAAGATTTTCGCCGCTCGCATCATTCATGGTTCTAAAAAAATCGGCTGGAGTCGG
>JAJPJP010000028.1 GCA_021324175.1 Chitinophagia bacterium | reverse complement strand
GCAGCCACGCAACGGGGTGAATTGTAAGGTACAATATCGAACGTCACCTTATCTGGCCGAATCAGTTTGATTTGCGTATAGAATTCTTCATTTGTCCTCGTACAGGGCGTGGCTGCAAGGAAGAAATTGAGCTCGGGGTAGAATTCCTCCCAGCCGAAATTCCCATCTTCGCCAACCTCATCCCAGTCCCCGGCACAATCCCCGAAGAGACGGTTTGGGGCCCCACCGGCAACGTTGAAGTGAAGAGCGAAAACGCTTTCCGAATTGTCATTGGTAGTAAAAACCTGACCGTAATCCGGCACCAGGCTGTACTGGCCGGACAATATCACCGAATCCGACTCCGCAGCAGCCAGGGCGTAATTGCTTGTCTGGTTCAAAGGCCAAGTGGCCATGGTCAGGTATACTTCAGCCAGCACCGTCCTTGCCGCGTTTTGCGTCGCTCTGCCCGAAGACTGGGCTGCTCCGGTATAGGGTGGAAGAATAGCTATGGCGGCCTGCAGATCGCTTACGATCTGCGCATACACTTTGGCTACGGAATCCCTCTGGGGACGATAGGTCGCGGGCTCCGCGGTGATAACGATCGGAAGTGGTCCGTAGGTCCGGACCAGGATAAAATAACTCCAGGCCCTGACAAACAAAGCATCGCCCACAGCTTGATTTCGGGCGGCGCTGGCGGGTAGTTTTAGATAATTGTCCGTGACAACATTCGCATTGCGGATCGCGGTCCAAGGCGTTTGCCAATCACTGTTAATCTGCCCATTGGACGGGCTCGCATTCAACTGGTCCCATTCCGGCTGGCTGCTTTTTCCGTTAGCGGGATTGGTTGTCAGGTCGTCCGCGCCAAAATAGGGATACGTCGGGTAATCAAATGCATAGCCGGCATCCGCGACCATATTCTGGTACATGGCTGCCACACAGGCGTCCAGGTCTGCTTCAGTCTTGAAATAAGTTCCAGGCGTCAGGCTTGCCAGCGGATTCTCTTTCAATTTTGAGCACCCCGCCGATATCAGCGCCGCCATGATTGCAAATGGAATTAAAATTTTTAGTTTCATTGTAGTCAATTTTTTACTTCTTATTCTTAGTGATTCAAACTAGATGCTAACTTCTAAAATCCGATCCTGGCCCCAAGGGTAAAGCTCCTCGGATTTGGAACGACTGCCGTTTCCACTCCCTGCAGCAAGGCATTTTGCGCATTCGTTACCTCCGGATCTGCTCCAGGGAAACTGCTGACCGTTATCAGGTTCTGTCCGCTCACATAGATATCCAAACTGCGTAAACCGGCTTTGGCTGAAATAGCTTGCGGGATGTTATATGTAAGGGACAAATTCTTGAGTTTCACGAAATTCGCGCTATAGACAAAACGGCTGCTGTTAGGAAAGAAAGGGACTTTGGCATTATAATCGGGAATATTTGTTTGGTTCTGGGGAGTCCACATTTTGGTCGCGTCCTCAGTAGTTGCATTGCGTACCCCCGGTGAGAGACCCCATAAGTAAGCCTGAGTTTGCGAATATATTTGCGAGCCGCCTTGACCGCTGATCATAACACTCAGGGAAAAACGGCCTGCAGTGAAATCATTGATGAAACCCCAGGTAAATTTGGGTATCCCGTTCCCGATCGTGGTATAATCGCTTGTGCTGATTTTGTTGTCTTTATTGACATCTAGGTATTTGGCATCGCCAGGCAGATTACCAAATGTCGCCGCCTCGGCCGCTTCGCTGGATTTCCAGGTACCCAGGAATTTATATCCGTTAAATTCTCCAAGGGGTTGACCCACTTTCAGGACAGAAACACCAACCTGGAGCTGTCCGACCCCATTGACAACAAGGTTGTCCTGCCCACTTAGATTCAAAATTTTGTTGTCATTGAAAGATATCTCGAAATGAGTGTTCCAGGTTATCTTGCCTGCGCCCTGTATCGGAGAGCCCGAAACCGCCAACTCGACGCCCCGATTTCGTATGCCGCCGATGTTTTGCGGATAAGTGCCGCCGCCAAGATAACCGGGTGCTGAATAATTATAGAGCAGGTTGCTGATCTCTTTGTCATAAACCTCAGCCGTAACCATCAACCGGTTATTTAGAAAGCCGGATTCGATACCGATATTGGTTTGTTTAGTGGTTTCCCATTTCAGACTGGTTGCAACCGGCGGCCCGATCGGCGTGGCGACAGAGGGGGTAGTCCCGTCGAAATAGTAGGGTACGCCGCTTGTGCCGATCTGCTGGATGGAATTATACGGCCCTATAGCCTGGTTACCGGTTATTCCCCAGGTGACCCTTAGCTTGAGCAACGAAAATGTTTTGGACTTCTCCATGAAACCCTCCTTGGAAATAATCCAGCCCAAGCCGGCGGAAGGGAATGTGCTATATTTTTTTGTCAGCACAGAAGAACCATCGTCCCTTACACTGGCAGTAAGCAGGTATTTGTCCTTATATGAATAGTTGACCCTTCCCATATAAGACTGCAACTGCGATGAATTATAACCGGAAGTGGTCAGCTCCGTTCCGCCCAGGGCAAGATCATAATAACCCAGAGAATAGGTGGACAAGTTCGATGAACGCGCCGCGAAGTTCTGGTTGGTATTCGTCTGGAACTCTGTGAGACCGACGACGGTCAATGAGTGATTGCCTGCCAGCAGGTTATAGGTTAGGAAATTACTGGTCACGAATGTACGGCTCCAGGTGGTTTGAGCATTCGCAAAACCTGAAGTGATCCCGTTGACCACGGTCTGGCTGGTTCCCAATCCCATAAACGTTCGGTTCCAACCGTAATTCATTTCGTAGGAGTTCGTGGACGTGAGACTAAGGTTCTTCAGGATATGGTAAGTGAGCGAGCCTGTACCAAGCGCATCGCTGTTATTATTATCCACCTGCTGATTTTGTAACTGTGCTACTGGGCTGACATTCAAGGTTCCGTACTGGGATTGAAGAATATATTGGCCGGTGACGGGATCCTTGACGGGAGAAGTGGGGTCAAACAATAAGCTCGTGGCGTAGGGATCGCCACCATCCCCGCCATAAGAATTATTATGGCCTTTCGGAACGGCAACAAGCACATTGAACTTCAGATCCAGTTTACTCGTGACTTTAAAATCCAAGTTGGATCTCAGCGTGGCGCGGTTATAATATTCGTTCTTGAGTAGCCCCGGCTGGCTGAGGTAGTCCATGGAGAAATAATATTTAGCGTTCGCTGAGCCCCCGGATACGGAAACCTCATAGTTCTGCACAATGGGCTTCTGAGTGGCTGCTTTTTGCCAGTTCGTCCCGGGATTGGATTGAAAGGCTGTCAGCTGCGCCGGAGTGAACACTGCCGAGCCGCCACTTGAGGTTGCCTTCAGGTTTGCATTAACAGCAAAATCATAGGCATCCATGAGTTTAAGGTATTTGGGGATTTCGTCTTGCCTGACCCAGATAGAGCTGTTGAGCTTGGCAGCTCCTTCATGACCGGATTTCGTGGTGATGAGTACAACCCCATTGGTTGCCCTGGAACCGTAAATGGCTGTAGCGGATGCATCTTTGAGGACTTGCAAATTTTCGATATCCGATGGGTCGATGCTTCCGAGAGGAGCCCCAATGTATCCGTCGACGACATACAGTGGATCGTTGCCACCAGTGATGGAGTTCGCACCCCTGATACGGACGCTAAGCCCGGATCCCGGATTACCATTAACTTCTTGAACAGCAACCCCGGGTGTCGTTCCCTGGAGCGCATCTTCAAGCCTTACCAACGGCCTTTTAGCGATCTCCTCAGCAGTTACCGTACTTATGGCCCCGGTAACGTCTCTTTTTCGCTGCTGTCCGTACCCTACAACGATAACATCGCTCAATGCACCGCCCAGCCTTTCCAAGGGTATCGAAAAATAGTTGCCCCCCTTGACAACAACCTCCAAACCTGAATATCCCACATAGGTCACGACCAGTGTCGTTTTCCCCTGTTGGCTTAGATTGATCTGGAAATTTCCATCTGCGTCGGTAGAGGTCGACACAGTGCCATTCTTAACGCTTACGGTCGCTCCGGCCAGTGGCCGGCCATCTGCATCCGTTACCTTGCCCTTGACAGAACGGGTTTGGCCAAAAACTTGCACAACCAGGCAGAATGCTAATAGCAGCATTATTAGATCCTTTTTCATACTTAGCAATAGTTTTGGTGAATAAAGACACAAATAACGCAACGAGACATTAATGAAACCGCTAATATTTGATTAATAACTGCATTAATTTATTAATTCTTAAAACAGTTCTCCTGGCAGCAGATACATTTCTTTATTCAGTTGATGATTTTTCACCGGGAATACGAATTTTTTCCCAAGCGCTTAGCGGCCAATGAGCCCGGCTGTAGGTCTTTAGTCCTCAATGCCACTAAGGGGGTAAGTATAAACAAACCCCCGGCCGCAGCATCTTGCTTAAACCATTGAACATTTATTTGGGGATTGTCAGTCTCCATAGAGATCCTATTGCATCTTCATCGCCCGACCCATCAGGAATTTTTGCGGATGGCGAGTTGGCATAATACCATTTTTTATGATCGAGCGGAGATGACACCATTCTGCTTCCCGGCATCTCTAAAAAAGCATTAGGGTCAATTTTCTTAATCCAGTTGATGGCATAACGTAGCCAGTTTTCCCGGTAAGACTTTGATTGATGCGCAAACCAGCTGATCTCATCGTATCCCCAGATCCAATCAAATCCCCGGCTTAGTGGCTTGGGATTTTGCTCGCCCGGATGTTTACTGACACCATAATTGTCGAACTCGACAAGGTACGGAAGGTGATCACAGTACCATCCGCTATAGGTGTATCCTCCTTTACTTCGATTGTACAAGCCATCCGAAAAACCGAGTTGCAGCACCGCCTCCTGCGGACTATCTCGGACTTCCATAATTCTTAATGGGAATGCATGAAAATCCATAAGGAGGTGACCGCCCCTGACAAATCCGCCGCCGGGAACATGGGCATTGCAGAGTATCATGTGCCTCCTGGCATGTACAAGAGCATAAGACCTGATCAGAGAAAGCAATTGTGCATAATGATCCAGGTTCGGATCATTTTTATTCATCAGTTCTACCTGACCGAAATGAATTCCTTCTATTCCCAAATCAATATAAGAACGGGCTAAAAAATAAAATAAAAGCTTGGTTTCGCTTCTGCTGATATCAGGGACCGACGAACCCTTTTGCCAGTGATCCTGCATCTGTCCATCAGCATAGATGATGCTATCATAACGGAAATTCCTTTTTTCGATCCTCAAACCCAATTCTGTAAAAGCCCAGCCGGGAACAGCAACCTGATTGATCTGAGTGGTAACGATTTCAAAAATGCAGGCTTCCAATACGATCCAGGGGTCCATTTGGTGCACCTGAAAGGCGAGATTTTTTTCTTTCGCAAAATTTTTCATCAAATCGGCCTCGTCACCCCACTGGCATACACTTCTTCCGATATATTTTGCCCCGATATGTTTTAGCATCCGGATGTTATCATCAAAATCGCCCTGCCCCAACAGTAGATCTTGCATGGTAATGGCTCTGGACAAATAATTTTCTAAAACGCTTCGTGTTATTGTTTTGTCAAATGCGTATTGATCTGTGTATCCTGATGGTGAATTTATTTCCGAACTTCTTGTTGGAAAACAAAACAGAAAAATGACCAACAGTTTGGAGAGAACGGGGACATCATAATATTTGATCATTTGACTTTTTTATCCAGTGCAAATAAACTATGCTGACGCTTAATAAATCAATAATAAATGATTAATCGCCAAATTAATTCTGGATATAATCTTACAAAAGACGCGAACCGGCAAAAACGTGCACCGGTTCGAAAAGGGAAAGCAGATAAATTAATAAAAATTTTCAGCACATTTTATCGGTTAGTCATTGCCGTTAGTTTTTACTGATTATTGTTAAAAACACAGCTGATATTGCTGATGCCATCAGGGAGCCTAAATCGCCCTAACTGAATTTATTTATCTTCTGTCTTTTTGGGTGAGTGTTCACCTCGGAATTTTGTCATTATTTCGCAAGTAGGCTGTAATAAATAAGCCCCTGGACGAGCAGATCGCTAAGGAGCTTAATCTTTGAACATTCAAATTAGCCCAGAGTATCCAGGTCTTAACCGCAGGCTAATAATCCGGACTTATACCAGCCGTGAAACCAATCAAAATTTGCATTCCATGAAAAGATTGTCTAATATAATATTCTCTGAGCTGCTGGAACCCTAGAAATGTGTTCCATTTTGCCTTTACTGTATTCACGATACAGGCGTTGAATATCCTCAGCATTATCAGCAATAAAAGGGCCGTAAGACACTATGTTTTCACCTGTTGGTTTTCCCCCATACAACACCAATCGAACACCATCTTCTCCCGCT
>JAJPJP010000356.1 GCA_021324175.1 Chitinophagia bacterium | reverse complement strand
TGGTATCGTCAATATTTGATTAAAATAAGGCGAAAATTCCCGGCAACTACTCAAACGATGCCGCGTTAGCAAACGATCGATTTGAAAATTACAATCGATGCTGCAGCCGTTTTGATTTGGCGACTGGTACTTTTGCGTTGACTCAGCAGGTGTCAACCATCAGCGTGTCTTGAAAGGTATTTCCAATTCTTCAAAATGATCACTTCGGCGTACTTTTCGGGAGAAAAGAGACTGCAATCCCGGCCCGTGGGGCTTTACGGTAAATATCATTCTGCCAATGTTCAGGACAATCTTTTTTTTAATTATTGCCTTACTTGGCCAGTCTATGAGCATCGGTCAAAGCAAAAGATTGGATAGCATCCGGCACGTCATAGAATCAGCACGCCCAGATACGACCCAAGTTTTATTGATGTCAAGCTTCTCTTACGAATTAAGTTTTGTCAATTCCGATTCGTCACGGAAATACGCGAATGAAGCATTGGACCTTGCTAAAAGAATCGATTTCCCAAGAGGAGAATTGCGGGCTTTGAAATGTAAGGCAGATTTTTTGGAAACAAATGGCGACTTACCCGGCGCGCTGAAACTGGGATTTAGTATGCTTGAGGAATCTCAGCAGAACAACTTTGTACAGGAGTTATCTATTTCCCTGTCGCTTATTGGTAACGTATTTTATGACTTAAATGATTATGCAAAAGCGATTAGCTTCTATGAACGGGCGGTTCCCATCAACGAAACTTTGAAAAATACGCCCGAAGGATCGTTCTGGAAATTTTGGACTGAAATAAATCTGGGTACTGCTTTTATGTTCAATAAACAGTTGGATTCCGCCTACGCTCATTTGAGTGAGGGATATATCGCAACAAAGAGCAGCGAACACTGGCATCCTGTATTTTCGATGTTTTTCGGAGATTTGCTCTTTCGAATTGGGCATCGCGATACTGCTGTCAAATATTTGCATACAAGCTTGCAATTATTTCGAAATGCGAAGGAAAATTACTCTGTTTCTGATGGCAGCCGGATACTTGCTCGTTTTTATAGGGACATGAACCTAACTGATTCTTCGATTTTTTACGCAAAAATTAGCCTGGCTGCGGCCGAATCGATCGGGTATAAAACCACCATGCTTGAGGCTAGTGAATTACTGGCGGAGTTATATGAACCAAACGATTTGAAACTGGCAATCTTTTATCGAAAGATTTATGATTCGATCAACGCTATCCTCTATGGTCCAAACCAGGTAAAAAATCTGCAAAAGACGATTACAGACGAACAGGATCGCGAAAGAAAAATAGAAGAAGAGCGAACTGCTTACAGGGAACGGGTAAGGGAATATGGACTGATTGCGGGCCTCTTCATTATTTTGGGTGTTGCACTTATTTTCTATCGAAATAGTGTTCAGCGGAGAAATGCAAATTACCTTCTTCAACAGGAAAAAGAGAAAGTAGAGGCAACCCTTCAGCATCTCAAGTCCACCCAGGCGCAGCTCATCCAATCAGAAAAAATGGCTTCTCTAGGTGAGCTAACAGCCGGTATTGCCCATGAAATTCAAAACCCATTGAATTTTGTAAATAACTTTTCAGAAGTCAATGATGAGTTAATATCTGACTTAAAGTCTGACTTGCTTGCAGGTCATACTTCGGAAGCAGTTCAACTCGCAACAACCATTCAGGAAAACGAAAGAAAGATCATTGAACATGGCAAGAGGGCAGAGGGCATAGTTAAGGGCATGCTTCAGCACAGCCGGACCGACAAGGGGGAAAGGCAGCTCGCAGATATCAATGCCATCGCGGATGAATGTTTAAAACTCAGCTATCTTAACCAAAGGGCGAAAGATCAAACATTGGAGGTTCAGGTGACAGCAAACCTTGATCCTACAGTTGGAAAGATTCAAGTTATACCCCAGGATATTGTGCGCGTGTTGGTCAACCTGTTCAACAATGCTTTTTATGCTGTTACCAAGAAGATGAAGGAGCAATCAAACAGATACATTCCTGCAGTTTCTGTATCAACTCGTCAGGCAGATGGCCTGGTTTATGTTGCAATTGCAGATAATGGCATCGGCATTTCCGCCAAAATCAAGGACAAGATCTTTCAGCCATTTTTCACCACGAAACCAACAGGCCAGGGAACCGGCCTTGGGTTGTCGTTGAGTTATGATATTATCAAAGCCCATGGTGGAAACATCACTGTTGTTAGCGAAGAAGGAAAATTCTCTGAATTCATAGTCTCATTGCCGGTATAAATTCTTGAAATTATCAGTTATATCAAGTGATCGCGAAATCGAAACCGAGTCACCTGCACCAAAACCGTTACACCCCCTGTATCACAATCGTACACCTCACGGTTCATATCCGTTTCAGATTATATTAACTATCAATGCGCTGGTTAACTGGCATTGTGTTGGGATATGACACGTGCTGCCACATATCTTGCGGCTGCCGGTTTATCAAACCGAGAAGAACGGACTTTAGAATATAACTGCAAACTTCCCATATGTTAAAGAACTATTTTAAAACGACTTTCAGAAGCCTGCGGCTCAACAAGAGCTATGCCGCCATCAATGTCACAGGTCTTGCAGTCGGCATAGCCGCATGCCTGTTAATATTCATGGTACTCCAGTTTGAAACGAGTTTTGATAATTTTCATCCTCACGGGGACCGGATTTATCGCGTGGGCAGCGATTACAAACTGCCGGACGGCACTCATTATTCAGCCGGTGCCTGCTTTGTTGCTGCCAGACAGTTGAGAATCGACTACCCCCAGCTTCAAAATGTATCTACCATCTATCACTCGGCAGGCGACGAAGTAACCGTAATGGATGAAAGTAATAAGCCGACGCAAAAAAAATTTAACGAACAAAAATTGTTCTTTACCGAACCTCATTTTTTCGAGATGTTTAATTTTCCTTTTATTGCCGGCGACCCCAAAACCGCACTGGCCGAGCCAAACACTGTGGTGCTTACACAGGCAACAGCCGAACGGTATTTTGGCAATTGGCAGAATGCAATGGGCCGCACGCTTCAATATAAGGATCGTACACTATGCAAAGTAACCGGTGTACTGAAGAATCTTCCAGCCAACACAGATTTCCCGATCGAGGTCGCGCTATCGCTAAAAACAAATGGTCAGGATTCTGCAGTTGATTGGAACAGCAACAATGGGTTTCTCAACGTCTTCGTACTCGTTCCCCCCGGGATGACCAAGGCGCAACTGAGTGCCGATTTATTAAGCTTTACCAAGACGCATGAAACGGCAGAAAATGCAGCCAAGCGATGGTTTACGGCACAACCGCTATCTGAGATCCACTCAGACGGTCGCTATGGCAACTATAATAACCGCACTTTCAGCAAAGAGCTCGTTACTGCACTGAGCCTGATCGGTTTGTTTTTAATGATCATCGCCTGTATCAATTTCATCAACCTGGCAACCGCGCAGGCGGTTAACCGCGCTAAAGAAGTGGGAATCCGCAAGGTGTTGGGGGGCATTAAAAAACAATTGGTATGGCAGTATTTAAGTGAAACTTTTATCATCAGCTGTCTTTCGGTTGTCGTTGCCGTTATTATTGCCTTCTGCACGCTGCCTTTTTTAAACCAGTTGCTCAAAACCAGCCTCGCCATGCAGTTTAACGCAGGCGTTGTTGTTTTTATGACCGGTGTATTGATCCTTGTTACATTGTTATCGGGTCTTTACCCTGCGGTGATACTTTCGGGGTTTAACCCCGTAGCCGCTCTCAAGAGCAAATTAAGCACCAAGACCGTCGGCGGCATTTCATTGAGGCGTGCATTGGTGGTTTTGCAATTTACCGTTGCACAGGCCTTAATAATCGGCACCTTGGTTGTGGTTGGGCAAACGGACTATTTTAAGAATGCGCCTATGGGATTTGATAAAGAATCCGTTGTTAATATAGCCGTCCCAGGCGACAGCCTGAGCATAACCAGGTATCCATTGTTAAAAACACAGTTGTTGCAGCAACCTTCGGTTAAGAGCGCCAGTTTCAGCACTTTTGCCATTACAGATAATAACCACTGGGGCAGCAGTTTTACATTTGACAATGCTGCCAAGCCGGTTGACTTTAACGCCGACCTTAAATGGTCGGACGCCGATGTATTTAAAACTTACGGTCTGCAAATGGTTGCGGGCAGGGCCTACCAGCCATCTGATACGGTAAGGGAATTTGTGGTGAACGAATCACTGGTCAAGCAGCTCGGCTTGCGCAACCCGCACGAAATACTTGGCAAGAAAATCGATTTTTGGGGCTTCTTGAAAGGGCCGGTAGTAGGCGTGGTAAAGGATTTTAATACGGCCTCTATGAAATTTCCAATGGGACCGGCAGTTATGGCGCCATGGAAGTATGTATATGGAACCATTGGCGTTAAGTTGCAGCCAGGCAACATCCAGCAATCCCTTGCCACTATTGAAAAAATATGGAACCGAACCTACCCGGCATACGTCTTCAAATTCGAATTTTTGGATGACAACATTGCCGCTTATTACGAGCAGGAAACCCAGCTATCACAGCTCTATAAAATATTTGCCGGTATAGCCATTTTTATTTCGTGCCTGGGGCTTTATGCGCTGGTGTCTTTTATGGCCGGGCAGCGGACAAAAGAAATTGGCATACGCAAGGTGCTTGGCGCTTCGGCAGGTAGTATCGTATACCTGTTTTCCAAAGAATTTACACTGCTCATTGTGATCGCATTTGCCATCGCAGGGCCGCTTGCTTATTATTTTATGCACGGCTGGTTAAATAATTTTCCATTCCGAATTGATATAAGTGCCGGTATTTTTATTGCCACTATTGCTGCATCCATTGCTATTGCATGGTTAACCATAAGCTACCGGGCAATTAAAGCGGCGATGATGAACCCTGTCAAGGCGATAAGAACAGAATAATTGAGCAGAGCGCAGAACCCGAAATGGATAATTGCTTCTTGTATGATTACAGTTGCCCTGGTTGTCTGAAATTATAATGGTAGCCCGACAGCAATTTCGGATTCAATTCTTATGCCCTCATGTGGGTCCATTTTGCTTCTCTATTTGCGCGAAGCAAATTTTACGCTCATTTTTTTCCATTATGGAATATTATACTCTTTTTTTAAAAAGGCGATCAGATGTCTGCCGCGCTCCAATTGATTTTCCAGGTCAAGTACGTACACAGAATTTGAAAGTGACGTTGCAGTTACGTAACCAAAAAATTGTTTGAGGAGTACCGGATCTTTGTTGATCGCAGGTAATTGGATTGATTTGCTTTCGGAATTGTAAGCCGAACGGCTCAACCATCCTATAGAAGGATTTTTGATTATGGAAAAATCAAGCAGCTTAAATTCAATTTCCCATATCTGAGCAAGCAAGTAATGACAATCTGATTGCTGCAAGCCGATCTGGTTATTGAAAATATCATATCCCAGTATGCTATCAACAATGGATTGATCTTTTATAAGATTTAGACCACCGGATGATTTAAGCTGCTCTATCCCCGCATTCTTTGGCTGCCAGTAATAGTCTTCGTTCAAAAAATTTAGCGTGTAGTAGTAATATTTCCACTTTACACTGTCAACATCAATGTCTTCATTCTTTATTTCGATAAAACTGTCAATACCTTTTATCTGGTCGAGATTTAATTCTATGAACTGTTTTATATTGGATGTGTCAATTGATACGCTTTTGATAATGCTTTCAATATTTCTTTTTCCATTTTCATGATCAGCAATCCTCTCGCGTAAACTTTCTGCAAAAAAACCCATGGTCACCGCAAGGAAAATCATTAAGAATTCTAAAAAATACTCTTTGAATCCTTTTTTTTCTACTTCGGGGTGGTGATGTACATCCATCTTTTAATTAGATAATGGTAATTTAATCACGAACTCGCTTCCTTTCCCCACTGCGCTCTCAACATTAATCTGTCCGCCATGTGCCTTGATAATATCATAACTCAGAGACAAACCTAAGCCTGTCCCTTGCCCGGGGGGCTTCGTTGTAAAGAAAGGCTGGAAAATCTTGTCAATGATCTTCGGGGGAATTCCAGAACCATTGTCCTTAACATTGATGGTCACCAATTCAGCCGCCTTCTTTGTGGCAACTGAAATACGTGGCACATACCCATCCAATTCACTCTTTTTCCTTTCAGCGACGGCATAAAAGGCATTGTTAAACAGATTCACAAAAACCCTCACCATTTCTTGCGGAACAATGGGGAGGTTACCTATTGACCGATCAAAATCTGTGTGTATTTGAATATCAAAAGATTTATCCTTTGCTCTAAGGTTGTGCAAGCTGAGTTTTAGGCATTCCTCAACAATGGCATTGATATCTGCGTGGGCTTTTTCACCAGCACCTACCCGGCTATGCTGGAGCATTCCTTTTACAATTGACTCCGCACGCTTGCCGTGATGATTGATCCTGATTTCGTTTTCCTTAATCTCGGAAAGGATTGACTTCGCCGTTTCGCTATTGCCATTTTCGAGCTCAACCGCGGCTTCCGCAAGAAGCTCGGAATTGACATCGGAGAAATTGTTGACAAAATTGAGCGGGTTTTGGATTTCATGGGCAATTCCCGCAGTGAGTTCACCTAATGATGCCATTTTCTCCTGCTGCACAAGCAGAACCTGATTTGCCCTGATCTCCGCGGTCTGTCTGTCAACTTCCTCTTGCAAAAGTTTTTGGCGATTGAGTGCTTCCTCTCTTTTTTCTTCTGAAAGCCGGATAACTTCATCAGCATGCTGCCGGACCTCGCGAACCATTTCCCGAAACCGGATTACTACATAAATCAGCATCGACACGGGGAAAGCCAGTACGAACGCGGTCTCGAAATAAAGCAATATCCAATCCGCTGCGATCGTATTTTTTAAGGTGATACGAGCTAATATGCCAACGATCAAGAAAACGGGTGAAGCGGTTAGCCCGATAACTATGCTCCACTGTGCGCCATGAAGTTTCTTCCAGGCCGAAGCGATATAGTAAACGCAAACGCTGAGCAAAATAATGTCACCCGTCATCAAAGCGTAGTAATAATTTGGCGGAAGAAAAACATTGACAATGTTTATCAAGCTTAGTATTGCAAGAAAAATCTTTGTGCTTCTCGAAATTCTCCGTTCGAATATGGCAGCGATGATGAAGGGGATCGTAATAAATATTGCCTGGACCGCATACAGAGTGACAAGGGAATTGAGATAGTCGAACATATACGAAAAGCCGATTGAATTGCTCAGCCGGAATGACGTTGTCGACAGAAGATAAAAAATTGAACATATGACGATGGTCCGCAGGCTTTTGTCAGTCCGGCTTAGAAACGCCATTAGCATAAAAAGCAGCGACAGGATAGCACTCACAGCCACCCACATGGAGGCAAAACTGGTAAGCGTTAATATCGAAAGATTTACAAGATGGCTATATTGCGGCCCTGTCAATACCAGGATAGCCTTAGAGTTGCCATCTTCCATTTTCAATCGTGCCGGGGGAGCTGCAGCCAAATAGTCCACCATGTGAACAGCGATCGTATATGTGGTGCCAGGTTTCAAATCAATTGGAGCGGGTTCATCATCGTTTTTTGGAGTGTAGTCCTTAAAGGGACGCCCGCGGGTGCCAAGGTTCCCAAAAGCGCGCAAGAACTTGCCGTTGAGGTAGATTTCCGCAGCAGCCCATGAATTATAGGTGATACCTAGTTTGTCATATTTAAACCCAGGCGAAGGTTTGACTCTTAGTCTGAACCACCCTTCGAACCGGCCTTTATTGTCCGCATATTTTGCCGAAACATCCGTTGGGCGGAGCCTTTTCCAACTTGACGTGTTTAAGTTTTCTGCCGCCCACCCGGTGTCATTGCCGCCCTTGTACGCCCAGCCATTTAATCCACCCAGCAGGATGGCGTCGACACTCTTTTCGAACATATTCCCAGACAGCGCGACTGTGCTGTCCTGGGCCGCGGCATGGTTGAATGCCAAAAACAGCATCAAAAGAATACTAAAAAAAAGATTGAAGGCACGCTCGAATAAAAATCGCAAAAAACTCATCGAGGGAGAGTTCTTCTGTTTCGGATGAGAATGTAGAAAACAGGGCTCCATGGAAGATTTGGCAGTTTCGAACGATGGTCGACTTAAAGCTACGGAGATTCGTGAAACAATCGGGTCCAGGACATTCATGCGATTCAATTTCCGACCAAAAAGCGAATTATTTATATGTGGCCTGAGATCCATTTTGAACCGGTTTATGCAACAGCAGGCAGAGCGCAAGAAAGATGTTCTTGATTACGAAACTTTTGTCAAATCCAAACTGGAGAAGTATTAAATTTAGTTATGTAATTCAAAACCTATTATGATGTCGAGAAAAGCTTGGATACAAAAGGTGCATATTGAGACAATTCGCGACGAAGTTGAACCACCACCACCGCAGCTAAATTCAAGATTTAATTCTCTCGAGGCTTGGCTTCATTATATCTGCAACTCTGACCAGCCCAAGATTCCAATTTTAACCTATGAGTTCGATATTTTTTTCTGCCAACCACGTGCTGAATTTGTTGTGGTCCTGGTTGGTTTTAATACATACGGCAATTACGAAAAAATTGACTTTGAGCCCTTAGATGGGTATTACCTTGTACCTAAATCGGAAAGCGAAAACTTGGACTATGCTCAGTATAATAATTTACTGACTAAGAAGTTGCAGACTTTCACTAAGTCTAAAATGTTCAAAGAATCCAATCTCGCCATCGCGGAAACATTAAACCTCTGCGGAAGGAAGATTTGGTCACACGAGTGATTAATTGTAATTGATTCAGTTATCAAAATTGATTTTCTATGGAAATTATTCTTGTCGGTACGAAATTTTATGAGCAGCTCAAGAAATTGACCCTTATAACGATCCGGAGTAAATAGAAAAGGCTGAACGCGCGGGGGAAAATGAGTTACACCTCAATAAAATAGTTTTGATGCGACAATCATCCGTTGTGTGGAATTCATATTTTCCTATTTAGGCACCTTACCGAAAAAAATGGATGCAAATT
>JAJPJP010000061.1 GCA_021324175.1 Chitinophagia bacterium | reverse complement strand
AGACGATCGGTTCGAGTCCGAGGTTCTGGGATGCGACCTGTGTGCTGAGCCGGGTCCGCATACTCGGGTTTAGAAAAAGCAGGCCAATCCGTTTTCTTACTCCGAGTGCCCGATCACCAAAGGGATCCGCTTTATACTGCAGCGCTTTTTTGATCAGGCCGTCCAGGTTTTTTGCGTCGTCAACGGCGATAAAGTTTTTCAACGGTGTATGTTTGTTTTGGTTTTCCTTTCGAGTCTTTCTTCTTAGGCATTTTCCACTTTGAGTGTCATCGCCTCGGTTTCCTCTCTCACCGAATCAAGAAATTCTTCGGCGTCCTTTTTCCGTAAAGCAAGCGAAGGCAGAAGGCGGACCACGTTCGGTTTGGCTTCGCCTGTAAAAATATGCTGGTTATACAGCAGATTTTTACGCAAATCTTTCAACTCATCAGGCAGGTCAAACCCGATCATCAATCCTTTGCCACGCAGGTTTTTTAAATAGCTGATGGTTTCCAGCTCTTCCATAAGGTAATTCCCTATTACTTCGGCATTGCGAATCAGCTTTTCTTCTTCCATGACTTCAAGGACGGCCAATGCTGCCGCGCAGGCGAGATGGTTACCGCCGAAAGTCGTTCCCAGCATGTGGAATTTCGGTGGTATTTGGGGCGATATGATAATACCAGCGACGGGAAATCCATTTCCCATGCCCTTCGCCATCGTGTAAATATCCGCGTCGACGCCGGCGTAGTCATGCGAAAAAAACTTCCCTGTCCTGCCATAACCGCACTGCACACTGTCTGCTATAAATACAGCGCCGTTTTCACTGCACAGCCTGCGTATGGTTTGTAAGAACGGTGCCGTTGCCAAATGGATGCCGCCTACACCCTGGATTCCTTCCACGATTACCGACGAAATATCGGCGCTGTTCGCACGGAAACAGGCCTCGAGGGCTTCCTCATCATTAAACGGCAGCAAGATCACATTGTCGGTCCTGTTAACCGGTGCAACGATTGCGGGATTATCGGTAACGGCGACGGCCAGCGAAGTCCTGCCGTGAAACGAGCGCGTAAACGCAACTACTTTTTTTCTGCCGTTGTGAAACGACGCCAGCTTGAGGGCGTTTTCATTGGCTTCTGCGCCTGAGTTGCAAAGAAAAAGTTGGTAGTCTTCCTTACCGGAAATTCTGCCGAGCTTTGCGGCAAGCTCTTCCTGCAGGGGAATTTTTACCGAATTAGAATAGAACCCAATACGGTGCAACTGTTCTTCCAGTCGCTGAATATAGTGCGGATGGCTGTGACCGATTGAAATCACGGCGTGACCGCCGTACATATCCAGGTATTGCTGACCCTGGTCATCCCATACATAAGAACCTTTGGCTTTGGTGATGGTGATATCATTCACCGGATATACATTAAACATCTTCATATTCTTCAGCTTTAACTTAAAAATAATTTGCCTTCAATTTCAAACCTGTTTTCTCCTGGACGCCGAACATGAGGTTCATATTCTGCATAGCCTGCCCCGAAGCACCTTTTAGCAGGTTGTCGATGGCCGAATGAATAACAAGCTTGGTACCCGCCTTTTCAAGCTGGATAATGCATTTATTGGTGTTGACCACCTGTTTCAGGAAAATCGCTTCCTGGTTGACGAGTGTAAATGGATGGCCGGCATAAAATTTTTCGAACAATTCTACGAGTTCTGGTAACGGCCGCTCGCAGTGCAATGTGGAGCTCACAAAAATCCCCCTCGTAAAATCGCCGCGCCATGGAACAAAATTGATTGGATGCTCGATCCTATGCCCGTCCGCCGCGACCTGCTTCAACGACTGTCCAATTTCCTTCAGGTGTTGATGGGAAAGCGTTTTGTAGGCCTGCACATTATTTTCCCTCCAGGAAAAATGTGAAGTCTCCGAAAGACCCTGCCCAGCGCCCGTCGAACCGGTAATTCCGGTGGTATACGTTTCAGTTAGGAGTCCTGCCCTGGCAAGAGGAAGCAGCCCGAGCTGGATCGCCGTCGCAAAACAACCCGGGTTGGCCACATTGCGTGCACCCTTGATTGCTTTTTTATTGATCTCCGGCAAGCCGTATACAAAATGGCGTTTACCAAGAACCGAACCCTGTTCAAGCCTGAAATCCTGCGAAAGATCAATGATCCGCGTGTTTTCGCGGATATGATTTTCGGACAGGAAACTTTTGGCCTCACCTTGGCCGACGCACAAAAAAAGCACATCAACTGGCGCTTTAAAACCCACGCTGAAAGCCATGTCAGTTTCCCCAACCAGGTCCCGATGGACTTCGTTTAGTTTTTTTCCCGCGTTGCTCTTGCTATGGACAAATACGATCTCGGCCCGCGGGTGATTGATCAAAAGCCTGATCAGTTCCCCGCCGGTGTAACCAGCGCCCCCGATAATACCTGTCCTGATTGCTGTCATTCTTTAATGTTAATATTCTTCGGTTATGGATCTACGTTAACCCGGTCATTTGCCGTCGACGGCTGTGAAGCCAAGATGAATTCCAGGTCCTTGTCGCCTTCATTTAGGATCCGGTGCCGCTTTCCCGCTGGGATGTGTATTCCCTGGTATGGCCCCGCCTCGATGCGCTCTCCCTCGATCTCGAAAGTCGCCCTTCCCTGCAGGATGAAAAAAAACTGCTGCGAATGATGATGCAGATGCCTCTTTTCAGACGCTTGCGGAGGCATGCGCTCTTGTTTTACGGCGAGCGATGCATCATCGAAGAGATTCCACCCTTCACAGTCTTTGCCCCACCTGTAGTGAGATTTGGGTGCCTCCCGTGAAACGATGGTGTTCATGATTCCCCGTTTATCTTGTGAAAGATCACATTCTGGTTGCCAAAGATCCGTGCAAATCCTTTCACGTCCTCCCCACTCCAGCCTTTGTTCATTTCCCCGTAAGACCCGAACTTGCTACTCATCAGGTCATGGGTGCTCTCAATGCCCGTTACGGTAAACCGGTAAGGTTGGAGCGTGACAAAGACCTTGCCTGAAACCGTCGATTGAGTATCGGCAAGGAATTTTTCTATGTTACGCATGGTCGGGTCCAGCATCTGACCTTCATGCAGCCAGTTTCCGTACCAGTTGGCCAACTGGTCTTTCCAGTACAGCTGCCACTTGGTCAGTGTATGTTTTTCGAGTAAATGATGCGCCTTGATGATTAGCATGGGCGCCGCGGCTTCAAATCCGACGCGCCCCTTGATCCCGATAATGGTATCACCCACATGGATATCGCGTCCTATGCCATAGGGCTGGGCTATCGCCTGGAGCCGCTGGATGGTCTCGACCGGGTGGTTAAATCTTTTGCCGTCAAGCGCGATGGGCTCTCCTTTATAAAACTCGATCTCGATTTGCCTGGCGCCCTTTTCAGTGCAGGGCGTCGGCCATGCTTCTTCGGGGAGGTATTCTTTCGAGCTGAGGGTTTCTTTCCCGCCGACCGACGTTCCCCACAGCCCCTTATTGATGCTGTAATTCGCTTTTTCAAAATTCATTCCGACGCCGTGCTCTTTTAAAAAATCGATCTCCTGCTGGCGACTAAGGCGCATATCGCGAATGGGCGTCAGGATTTCCACACCGGGGAGCATGGCCTGAAAGATCATGTCAAAGCGAACCTGGTCGTTGCCGGCGCCCGTACTTCCATGCGCGACACTGGACGCGCCGATTTCTTTGACATGATTGGCGACCGCGATTGCCTGCACCATTCTTTCCGCGCTGACGCTTAAAGGGTAAGTGGCATTCTTCAACACATTGCCGAAAACCAGGTATTTGATGCAACTTTCGTAATATTCGCGGGTAGTATCGACGCAGCGAAAGGACGCCACTCCCAGCTTATTCGCCCGGACTTCGAGCTGCGCGATTTCTTCAGTGCTGAATCCGCCCGTATTGACCGTGAGCGCGTGGACTTCAAGTCCCTTTACCTGCCGCAGGTAAAGGGCGCAATAGGTGGTGTCCAATCCTCCGCTGAATGCTAATACAACTTTGTCCATGTGCTGTGTTTTACGATCGAGTCCCTGGCGGGGCCGAGCGCCCTGTCAGTATGATTAAAGATTAAAGAAGAAATGCAAAATTGATTTCGGTTTGGCGGCGCCGTTAGTTTCCTTTTCTTTTTTCATGAAGGGCTTCAGCAGGCTCCATTGCTTTATTTTCATAAAGCGTTCGTATAATTTGCTGTGGAGTTTAAAATCTTCTTTGGTTTCTTCGGGCTCGTAATGATCCTTGGGATCGTAGAGCATAGCTGTGCACAGGCAGTTTTTCCTGTCCTTGCCCATCAGGATCTCGTAGTTCACGCAACTCTTGCAACCGGCCCAGAAAGCTTCGTCCTGCGTCAACTCGGAGTAGGTGACGGGCTCATACCCCAGGTCGGAATTGATTTTCATGACCGCCAGGCCGGTAGTCAGGCCGAAGATTTTGGCCTCGGGATACTTTTGCCGGCTAAGGTCGAATATTCGCTTTTTGATCTGTTTGGCAAGGCCGCCCTTCCTGAAAGATGGCGCGACAATGAGACCGGAGTTGGCGACATATTCATGGTGGCTCCATGATTCGATATAACAAAAGCCTGCCCAGATGCCGTCCTTCGTAAAGGCAATTACCGCTTTCCCTTCACGCATTTTTTCCTTAATGTATTCGGGGCTTCTTTTCGCGATTCCGGTTCCGCGAGCTGCAGCGGACGAGGCCATTTCATCACAAATGATTTGTGCAAAATCCTGGTGGGAGTGATCGGCTATTAAAATCTGAAATTCCTGTTCCATTGTTTTGACTTGAGGGATTCGAGGCGTCTAATGAACGCGACATTGAATGTTTGATTGTCCTGCGGGGCAGGTTGGATAGCTCCTCTTTGACAGGGGATGCTATGGTGAAGTGGTATCAACGTCGTACCCAAAAGGGAATAATGGGGCGAACAGAAAAAATAACGCTGACTGGCGTTACAAAAAACCCGCGCTGGTTGAGAGCGTGCAATATCCCTTCGAAAAAAGGTGATATGGGTGAGTTTTTTTTCATTTCATTAATAGATGAAAAGGTGTAAACAAAGTTTAATGGTGCAAAGAAAAACAATTTTTCAAATGAATGAAAGTATTTACTGTAAAATTTTAGTGAAAACGCAGAAGCCGCTCAGCGTCGAAGTACGCGAACCGAATGAATGGCAGAGCTCATTTCCGCAATGAGCGAAGAATTTTTCTCTATGGCATTTCCTACGACGACAAGATCAGCACCCGCCCGACAATTCAGGTAAGCTTTTTCGGGGTCCTTGATGCCGCCTCCGACGATCAGCGGGATGGAAATTTCTTTCGACACTGCGGCAATCATCTCCTCCGAAATCGCGCGCTTCGCACCGCTTCCGGCGTCCATATAAATTAGTTTCATTCCGAGCATTTCTGCAGCTAGCGCAGTACAAAGTGCGATTTCATTTTTATCCGCAGGAATCGGAACGGCGTTGCTGATATATGATACGGTAGTCGGCGCTCCGCCGTCGATCACCATATAGCCGGTCGACATGATTTCAAGCCCGCTCTTT
>JAJPJP010000232.1 GCA_021324175.1 Chitinophagia bacterium | reverse complement strand
ATGCTTTACTCTCTTCTTTGCATAATCTTCAAGAAAAATCACTTGATCTTGAAGGACTTCTGGAACAAATTTATTTCCTCATCCGTCGCACCCTGCTTTTTCCAGAGTTGCGTCAGTAAGAATATCTGGGCGCGTTGGTTGCGTTCACGCTTCTCGATCCAAAAAATCCAGCGAAGGATTAGGACATAGACGAGGAATAACAGAAAGACCATTACAAGATAAAATATTCCGAATCCGGCCACGGCCGAATCGCTCATTGCTTGAAGGAAGTACATGACGAAGTTTTAAGGTTTATAAAATATTCCTACTGTCGGGAAACTTTTCGCTGCGAATTTATGAGAGAATCCGATGCGACATTATTAGTAAGAGTTTACACTTAATTAAAAAGCATTGAAATAATTAATATTTGAGCGAACTTAACACGATGAAGGTCATATTTCTTTTCCTAGTGTCTGCTAGCTTTATCGCTTGTGATCTGCCCGATCGTTCTAACATCAAGAAGCAAAAGTTAGAAGACTCAATAAACGCAGATGCGAATGACCGGGCAAAAAGGGATGTTGATTCGATTTTGAGGAATGTCATGTTCGATACTGCCAATTTAGCTGGCTCGCCAGTTAAAATTGTTTCTGCAAAGATTGTCCTGGGCGAAGGTGGCGATTACAGAAATGTCAAATTGATCTATAAGAACATCTCATCCAAAAAAATATCGGCGATCAAATTCCGATGGTACGGAGTTGATGCATTTGGTGAGCCGGCAGATCTAGGGGTAACGCAATTACATAAAGGTTTTGGCGGAGGCTTCGCCGATGATGGCTTGGGAGTTGGCAAGACCTCCAGTGGTATCTGGTCGGTTATGAGCAGGACCGCCAAGAAAATTGTAAAGGCTTGGCCGATCGAGGTCGCTTTTGCTGATGGTAGTAAGTGGGCGGCAAGGTAGCTTCGCTCATGATTGTTTACGAGGACAAATTCCACTGCTATCAGGCATTCCCTGAAAGTCATTCCACTTGAGCTAGTAATTGGGTTGCCAGTAAATCGTATCCTGGGCTGATGTTTTATTGATCGCAAGGAACAGAATACAAAGAATAAATGAAGTTACAGTCTTAATAAAAGGCATGAATAAATTTACACAAAAGAATTACCGAACGGAGCTTTGCACGGTAGTTTTCGCAAACTCTCTATTAAGCTTTTCTGAGTCCGCCCCCACATCACTGTAAAGCTGCACGGACACATCGGTCGTAATTATATTCTTGCCAATCGGGATCTTGGTTTACATCTGCACTTGGGCAATGAGCGCCGTAAAATAGTTCTTGGTTATCTTGCCACTCGATTTATCTTGCTCGCACACGCGATTGCATTCGGCAATTTTGCCCTCCAAGTCGAGGGAATTATTGGCTCTGGTTGGAATCACCTTCAATTGCTTAAATTTTCATTGGGTCTCACAACTTGCAGATCATCGACAAAAAAAACCGTTACCTTGGTCGGTTTGATCAATTCCTCTATTTGAGGGATGCACGTTGATTTAAATGAATACCCTGTCTTTTCTCTAAGGAATTGGTACCATTCCCACTTGCAGCTAGCACATGTATTTATGAAATTAGAGGCAATTTATAGAGTTTGAGGTAAAGGTGACGCAAAAGTTGAACCTGCAGGTTCGCGACTTGGACACTAAGATTGATTCTTGGATTAAATTCTCAATTTTACAGTTTAATTGCTATAGGTTTCGGATTAGCAGGATTCTTCCAGAATTTTGGCAATTTCTATATATTCCTCTTGCGAAATTCTGCTTACCGAAACAATTGCATTTGGATTGTTTCGCCGGGCTATTGCGACAAATTCCTCTTCATTTTCCGAGCTAATCACAATGCTCTTGCCGAACGCGTCAACATAGTGGATCCCTTTTTCATTAGTAATAAACCACAGGTCGATTTTTTCAAAGGAATCGCCTATACATTTCGTTCCTGCGCCGATTTGTTTAAGCATTGCAATTTTTTGTGCTCTCGTCATTTCTAATGTTTGAATCCCTCAGAAAATCTTTTATTACCCGATGGATGAATTTTGGGTCTCGGTCCATCGTTATTTCCTATCGGATGAGTTCTATATCAATTGGGTTCAGTTCAGCTGTTTCTTAAGACTCTCGAGGCATGTTAATTTGGTCATTTGCCGTATTTTTCAGCTGTTCAATGATGTAGTCCAGCTCTTGGTCAGTGAATTTTTCAAAATCGACCTGGAGCGTAGCGGATTGCAGTTTTGGCAACCCGTAGGGCAAGAGGTCGCCATAAATCTTCAGCCGATCCAGAGGCTTTAGTTTGCGAAAGTCCGCTTGAATCTGGACGAAATTCTCTTCCAGGAAATTTGTAATCATAGCTCGTAGCTCGAGCCCAATCTTGCCCTTGGCGCCAACTTTGCGTCCTCTTGGGTTTCCTGACTTGCCTTTTGTAAATGCCATAATCGTTGTTAATCGTTGTTTTTTGCAATCATTTCAGAAATGTATGGGCTCTTAATGATTACAACATGTTCACATTTTCCTGGCCGATTATGCAGAAAGCTTTCCCACTCTGACCTTTTGACTTTTATTCCTGATGTTAATTCCATGACCATGGCGGAATCGGCGGGGTCAACGTCCCAAATTTCAACGGTCGTCTTTATGATACATTTGGGCAGGTTGAGCTCGTAAATACTTCGGACGCCCCTTCTCAGCCCCGTTAAAAATTCAATTTTCCCTTTTCTATTCATTTTCTACGGATGTATTTGGCATCTTCATCCGATCCCCGTATTGCCATTTTTAATAGGGACATCGATCGTTTTCGATGTTATTTATCATCATTTGGAATATTTTTTTTCTGTTGTTGTCGCAACGTAAATGTGCTCTCGATCTGCATTTTTCAATTTTTGAAACAGGTTGACAATAAAAACAAATTTTGGATAGGTTCGCCAGCTACAGCTGCCTTTCAAAGGATTTTTGGTAATGCCATCTGAAACCAACTGGCCATAAATTAGAGATGTGTATTTGAAAAAATTTGTCTCGCCATTGAGAAATTTCTGAAACGCGAATTCGACCAAAGCTCGATTTTCATCGTCACTACCGGAATAATACCTTTTCAATGGCAGTCCATTAGATCCACCATTTTTTTCATAATGCTCGTAAGCGCTCAAAACTCTTCCGATATATTCGCAACTAAGACTACCGTAGCAATTGGGGTCCACGTCGAAATTCCTAGCCATTGCCTTGCTAAAGGCATATTTGAGTTCGCCTGGCGAATAGTCGCGATAGTTTTCCCGAATAAAATCTATTAAAATGAGCTTCTCATTGCCGTCTGGCAAATTACCTTCTTTGATGCCAGTCAGCGCAACGATATACTTTAGCGGCTTTCTGATTTCCTCGTCATTGCAGTTGACCACCAGAACCCTGTCGCCTTCACAATCAGAAAGATTCATACGCTGGTTTGCGCAGGTTGCCGGCGTCATTGAATTTTGAATTTCCATTTTCGTTATGATTATTTGGTTTAAAAAGCCCCATATAGCCGTTTTCCATGCTATGGTTTAGCATCTCAATGGCGCCCTGGCGACCCGATTTCTGCAATTTTTCAACCTGCTTGTCCATAGTGGTCTGGGTCAATGGTTTCTTTATTTCTTTTCTATAGTTAGTCCATAGATCAAATAAATCCTTAAACTCATTATCGTCGTAGGCGTATTTTATTATTAATCCATTATTTCCTTTATTTACATTATTAGTTTTGTACTTGTCGCTGTTCGGCTTCTGTTCGGCTTCCGTCATGTTTTTGCTCGGTGTTACGTCCTTGCCCTCTTCAGAAATCATTGTAGGACTTGTGTTTGACTGTAACTGTTCCTGATCCGTTGCCTGTGCTTGTTTCTTTGAAAAGTCGAAATTATTTATCGAAAGCACTGTCTGTCCTGCGTTCTGTGAGATTGAGATGAATCCATTTTCCTTTAAGAAACCCAGGAAGCGTAGTACTTTATCGTTTGACCAGCGCCATCGTTTGGCAAGAAATCGAATGCTTGCGGGTACCTGGCCGAAGGACCAGGTCACTAGCCTATTGCCTATATAAGCGCTTTTACTAGATTTTTCATACCTGGCTTGAAAGATCATATCAATGATTGCTTCACGTTTTGAAATTGGCTTATTTTCGAGCAAAGCTGGATTGGTGAAAAGTTCACGGGGGATCATAAAGAAAGCAACGGCGGTGTTCTTTGGTGTGTTATTAAAAACAGGCTTCTTCTTGCCGTTTAATAATTTTGTGCTTGTTTCAGATTGATTAAATTGCATGTGAATTTCCATTTAATCTTGATTATCCTTGGCGTCGCGACGGCGCCGCTTTTTTATTTCTTGAATCGTTTGATTTTGCTCACTGCCTCGATCACTTCGGAGTATTTAAAAAAAACACGACCGCCGATCCGGTGCTCCGTCAGCCGCCCATCCCTCGCCCAGGCTGTTAATGTCGGCTTAGAGATCGCTGGTTGAAATAACTTACAGGTCTCGGCGGAAGACAAAAATTTTTCTTGTAATTGAGCTGTTTGGGATTTACTTACGACTTCCTGAATAATCTCCCGAATAGCTGTGAGAGTTTCAGAAGTCAACTCCTGCTTTATAACGATTTCAGGCATGAGTTACCTCCTGCTTCTTACGGCCTGATTTAATCCAGCTGATAAGCTCATGCTTGCTGAAGTAGAGGCGCTTGCCGCGCTTCATACACGGAATAGTCACCTTAGAAACCAAACCATAAATTGTTGGGATTGAAAGATGGGTAAGCTCGGCGGCCTCTTGGACCGTCATAAGGCGGTCTTCTTCGGGTTCGGCCTTCTTATTTTCGGAAATAAGCTGCTCGATATTTTCTAGCTTCTCGTATATCCGGCTAACGGCGCTGGGGAGTTCATTGAAGGTTATTGCGTTCATACTTATGATTATGTCGCAATATTACTTAATGAACGTAGCGGCTAACAAGAGCCTACATGGGGCTCAATGGGGCTTAGCCCTATCAAGTCCTACTTAATCCTGATGTTTTTTGATCTTGTATTCGCCCGTAAAATTATTTTTGATAACATCAATAATAGGATTGCTGCATCGATTATGCGGGCTTGAAATTACATTGTGGAGATGGCGAATACTATAATCCTTTTTCTTGCCTCTAAATTGTGAAGAAAAGTTTTTAGCGATCCAAATTTCCAATTCTTTCTTTGAACAGCCAGCTATAAGCTTTGCATCAAACAGCTGCTTAAATGTATCGGCGAGCTTATTGGCATTTGATAGGAAAAACAGTTTAGAATTAGGACTTATGCCTTTCACTAGTAACTGCCGTAGCTCGACTTCTTGATCTCCACTAAAAAAGTCTTTAATAATTTCTACTAATGTGGGAACCGCATCTGATCGTATAACCGGTTTTATTTCAACTGCCGTATCCTCCGTTTTATTTTGGCCTCGTGGTTGGTGAATAGATTCGACAGGCTGGTCAGTGAGCCATTTATAAAATTTGATCATCTCTTCAGCATGCAATTTGGTTACGGTTCCAAGGACGCCTTTTCCACTCCTTTCATTCGCCTTTAAAAATTTATAAACCCTCGTCGCATTGTCTTCTTTAAATTGTCGAATATCCGCCTCTTTAACCGATTCGCTGAGCAAATATTGACTTTCGTTTTTCTGGATGAATTTTACTAGCTTAAGGTCAAACCATTCCTTCAAGGCCGCAAAATGTGGAATTATCGCAAAGTCAAGTCTCAGCTTATCATCAATAGTTTTGCAGTCATTCCAATATTTTAAGAAAGCTGGCAACCCATTCAATTTCTGAATGGCATCAATTTCACAGGCAGCAATTAAAGTTTGCCCGTCCTCGTAGTACTCATGGTAGTACTCCTTCGTTACAAAATATTTTTCAATGAAAGATGTACACAATATCCCTGCTTTAGAGTTTAACGGGATCGTAAAAAATTGATATCTGTTCTTTCCAATTGCGCCTTCGTAAATATTATAATGATTATTGATAAGTACTGGCTGAGGCAAGTAGGGAAAGGCTGTATCGGCGACAAGAACGTACTCTTTTAGATCGAAAAGCGCTGCAGACATTTAATGCCAGTATGAATATTCAATAAATACTTGAAAAATCAAACGTCGCTCTAGGTCGATTAGATATTGACCGAGGCCACACGACATATGGATTTGGTTAACCCAGCGTAATTGGTCTGCGATGATTGATTTACTACCTATAAAAATAGCCAATAGTGCTGATAATTCCTTGGCTGCTTTGCCCGCAAGCCATTTGGCCTTAGCGCCCTCTTAAATGGGACTGCGAGAAATCCATTTTGGTGACGCCCAAAATCGTTGCTCCTGGTGCCATCTGCCTTTTGCGACTCCCAATGTAATTTCAAGCTGATCGATTTGTGTCTAATATCTTTGGTAATTGGAAATATGACTTCAAAATCGGCGAATCGAAAAAAAAATAAGGAACTTGCCTATTGGGGCCTGCTGGTTAACTAATTATTTTGCAATAAAAAAATCAGTATATGCAGTTTAATATCAAGAAATGGCAAGTTGCATTATTTGCGATTGTCGTCATTTTGATTATTTTAAACCCGTCCAAGAAGAATTTTGTCGAATTCACAGGGGACCCGTACTATATTACAAGAGAACATAACTTTATAATTTGTTCCGTATTCAAGCAGGGTGATGGAAAGTACCTAGGAATTGGGCTGAACTTTTTTAAGCTGCCAAATACCCCGGCGGCGCCACAAGCCCCTATTCGCTCAAATGACAAAAACAAGATCGGTGATACAAACAAGATGGCCTCTGATACAGGACTTCAGCAGAATTCCAAGTGGCCTAAGGCCCTCAAAATAGCCGACACGATTAGACTAGATGATGAAGGATTGCCCATACCTCCTGGATTCCAAACGTCTGATGGTCTTCCAATACTCCATAAAGTTCCAACT
>JAJPJP010000447.1 GCA_021324175.1 Chitinophagia bacterium | reverse complement strand
TAAGAGTCACCGTGAAGATTTCACTCTGGATGCCGATCTCGTTGCGGCAGTCAAAAAAATGGGCGCAGTATTCGGCTGCAGTTTCGTTACTACCCTGATTGCATGTTACGAGATTTTTTTACACCGGCTAACCGGCCAACGCGACATTGTGTTAGGCCTTCCATCTGCCGGGCAATCGGCGACCTATAATTATGCCTTAGTCGGACATTGCGTAAACCTGTTGCCTTTAAGGAGTCAATATGATGATGAACTGACCTTCGAGTCCTATCTTAAGAAACGAAAGAAGAAAATATTAGATGATTACGAACATCAGCAGTTCACCTTTGGCAGCCTTCTGAAAAAAATTAATATTCAACGCGATCCTTCGCGAGTACCCTTAATTCCTGCCGTGCTTAACATTGACATGGGCATGGATGATGGTGTGTTATTCGAAGGTCTTCAGCACAAGCTTGTCTATAACCCGAGGGAATACGAGTCATTCGAGATTTTTCTCAATGTAACAGCCTCTGCTCATGAACTCGTGCTGGAATGGTCGTATAACACGCAGTTGTTCAAATCCCATTCCATCAGAACCATGATGGCGGATTTTGAATTTCTTCTCAAGCAGTTGGTGAAAGATCCAAAAAAACAGCTCAGCGAGTTAAAAAATGTAGATTCTGAAAAAATTCAGGAGAAGCTGAAATTGTGGAATGCCACGGCTGCTTTATATCCGAACGATGCCTCCATTCCTTCTCTAATCGATTTAAAGGTTGAACAATCACCCCAAAAAATAGCGTTGGTCTTTGGGGATCGCGAGGTGTCATTCAGGGAATTTAACTCACAGGCCAATCAACTTGCCCATCTGTTGCTAGAGAAAGGAATTCAAAAAAGTCACGTTGTCGGGGTCGCGGTCGACCGATCTGCCGAGATGGTCATCTCGCTTCTTGCAATTCTGAAGTCCGGCGCTGCATACGTTCCATTGGACCCCGAGTATCCTACCGAACGCATTGAATTCATGTTGCATGATTCCTCGGCCAAAATATTATTGTTATCAAAAAAGTATTGCGGACGGTTTACCTCAGTGTCCAGCAGTGAGATCGTTATTGAAGATATTTGGCCAACGCTCGCGGCTTATCCGGCGAATAATGTGCCGGTCAGTGTGTCAGGCCGGGACCTCGCCTACATCCTGTACACGTCAGGGTCGACCGGCAGGCCCAAAGGAGTTATGGTGGAACACCGCAATCTGGCAAATCTGCTATTCAGCATGCAAACAATGCCGGGAATAACAGCAGATGACAACCTGCTGGCTGTCACAACGATTTCGTTTGATATTGCTGGTCTGGAAATGTTCCTGCCGCCGATTAGCGGTGCAAAGCTCGTCATTGCAAGCTCTGATGCGGCCAAAGACGGTCGGGCCTTGCTGAAAATGATAGAGGACGAAGATATAACTATCATCCAGGCCACACCTTCTACTTATAAAATCATGCTTGATGCCGGATGGCAGGTAAAATTTCAGTTGAAGATTTTATGTTGCGGCGAACCGATGTCAAATGATCTTGCAACCAAACTTATTTCCCGTTGCGGTGAACTATTCAATATGTACGGTCCCACTGAAACGACAATTTATTCTTCAGGGACTAGGATTACGTCGGGGGCTGAACTTATTACTATTGGAAAACCAATTGCCAACACGCAATTATATATTCTCGATGAGCGCCTTAATCACGCATCAATTGGCGCAGTCGGCGAAATTTATATTGGCGGCGACGGTGTTGCTAGAGGTTACCTGAATCGAGACGATCTCAATAAAGAGAAGTTTGTAAGCGATCCGTTTGCCAGCCGGGAAAGTGCGAAGATGTACCGGACAGGTGACCTTGGCAGATTTCTCGAAGATGGAAATATTCATTGTCTTGGCCGCATTGATCAGCAGGTTAAGATACGCGGATACCGAATTGAGCTTGGGGAAATTGAATACCAACTGAACCTGATCGAAGATATAAAGGAAGCGGTAGTAATCGCACTCGAAGGGCGGCAAGGCAATCCGGTGCTGGTTGCATACGTGCTTCCTGAAAATAATCAGCTGGCAAGTTTGGCTTCTGTCAACGGCAATGAAATTATTCATGCTGATGACATGATTCTGGAGTGGAAACGCAAATTGAAACTGACCTTACCGCCATTCATGATTCCGGCTGATTTCGTGGTCTTGCGCCAATTCCCGCTTACAGCAAATGGTAAGATTGATAAAAAATCATTACCAAAGCCCGATTTTGAGCAATCACGTTCGACCGGGAAAGTCATCCTACCAAAGACTACCAATGAAGTTTTAATTGCGTCGATCTGGAAAGAACTGCTGGGTGTAACCAACATAAGTACAAAAGATGATTTTTTCGAGCTGGGTGGCCATTCAGTCATTGCTGCCAAAGTAATGACACGTCTTGAAAAGGAGACCGGGATTTCGATGCCACTTACAACCTTATTTAAATCTCCGGTACTGGGAGAATTGGCATCATTGATCGATTTGAATAAACCCAATGGGAACCACCTCGTGGATCTAAAATCGACAGTGCAAGCTGATACGCTCGAAGAAAAACAATTTATTCCCGCCATCGAATCTCAAATGGAGATTTGGCTGGGCTGTGTACTTGGAGGCGAAGACGCAAATAGATCATACAATATTTCAATTTCTGAAAAGCTTTCAGGGAAGCTGAATGAAAGCGACCTGAAACTCGCTTTGCAGGACCTTATTGACCGGCATGAATCGCTTCGAACTACTTTTGATGGAGAGTCTGAAAGAGCTTGCATTCATACAAAATCGCAGCTGCAATTGCATTTTGAAGATATTAGTTCCGTTTCCAAGCCGTCTCAGGAGCAATTTATCAATGAATTTATTCGAGAGAATGCCAAAATGCCTTTTGATCTTCTGAATGGGCCTTTGCATCGTTTTGCTCTATTCAGGCTTGGAGATGAATTACATTATCTCATGCTGGTGATCCACCACATCATATGCGATGGTTGGTCTCTCGGGATACTGATGCGCGAGTTGGGAATGTTTTATTCGGTGCGGTTGAGCGGGGGACAACCTGCCTTGGCGGCCGCGCCAAAGTTTAGCGAATTCGCCTATAAGCAAGTTGACTTTGCGCACGGTGAGCAATATAGAAAAATTGAGCAGTATTGGCTTGATCAATTCAGCAGCGGAGTTCCCGTGCTGGATTTACCGACCGACTATCCGAGGCCGGCTGTTAGGACCTACAAAAGTCATCGTGAAGATTTGGGCATCGATCCTGCGATAGTTGCCGGCATGAGAAAATTAGCTGCAAAAACAGGTTCGAGCCTTGCTATTGCTCTGCGTGCCGCATTTGAAGTATTTTTATTTGAACTGGCCGAGCAGGATGAGCTGATACTGGGCTTGTCCGTTTCCGGACAAGTTGGCACTGGTAACTTCAATCTTGTGGGTCATTGCGCAAATGTGCTGCCCCTTCGAGCGATTTTAAATCGCAACCTTTCCTTTGGTGAATTCCTGAAAGTAAGAAAGTCTGAGATTTTGGAGGCCATGGATCATCAACGACTTTCCTTCGGAAGCCTTCTAAAAAAATTGAATATCCCAAGAGACAAATCCCGGGTTCCCTTGGTTTCAGCTGTTTTTAATGCCGAGATGATTTCTGATGACGACGGCGTTCAATTTCATGGCCTTAGTAATGAAATGTTTTTTAATCCCAGGGAATACGAAACATTCGACCTGTTCCTGACTACAGGCGGTACCGAAAGTGCTCCGATGTTTCAATGGTCGTATAATACACAATTGTTCAAATCCTCAACCATACGAAGAATGATGGGTGCGTTCGTTTCAGTGCTTAACGGTATCGTAGAAAATCCGGATCAGCAAGTCGATGATCTTATGCGCATCACGCGATTGAAGCTGGACCATTATGAGCAAGTCAAGCATAAAGACCGCGAAAATTTCCTAAACTGGCGGCCATTGCCTGAATCAGACCTCGCAGATAAGACGGTCATCAATGTTTTTCGCGAGCAAGTTGAACTATCCCCTGATAGGGCGGCAGTGGAATTTGAAGAAAAAGTTCTGAGCTGGCGCCAGCTTAATCAGGCTTCCAACCAGGTTGCCCGTCGTTTGCAGTCTATGGGAGCCAAATCCGAATCCCTCGTTCCCATTTGTATAACACGCTCGCTAGAGATGATCATCGGCATTTTGGGTATCATGAAAGCAGGCGCGGCCTATGTGCCAATCGACCCCGAATATCCTGATGAAAGGATTCAATATATGCTGGAGGATATTGAGTGCGATATTGTTCTAAGCAACACTGCATGCAGAAGCCGGATACCCGCAAGAAATAACTATGCGGTTATTGATCTTGAAGGCGATTGGGCCAGCATTTGTCGTGAACGAGATGAGGATCTTTCAGTTCTTCCACGCCCACACGATCTGGCTTATGTCATTTACACATCCGGATCGACAGGCAGGCCAAAGGGTGTGATGAATGAGCACATTGGATTACTGAACAGGTTAATCTGGGCGCAGAATTATTTTAAGCTGACTCCAGAGGACGTCGTACTGCAAAAGACTACATTTTGCTTTGACGTATCAGTCTGGGAACTCGTGTGGCCTCTTCTCGTCGGCAGCAAGCTTGTGTTTGCAAGGCCTGGTGGACAAAAAGATAGCAATTATCTCAAATCTGTAATTGAACAGGCGAAAATCACAATTGTCCATTTTGTTCCCTCAATGCTGGACTTGTTTCTGTACGATTTGCTACAGGGCGAATGTGCAGGGCTGAATAAAATACTTTGTAGTGGGGAGGCTCTCAAATTGTCACAAGTAAATTTATTCCGCGAGAAATTGTCAAAGGCTGAACTGCACAATTTATATGGCCCAACGGAAGCGGCAATTGACGTCACCTGCTGGTCGCTCGGTGATAACACAAAAAATCTCCAGATAATCCCGATTGGTAAACCAGTCCTGAATACACAAATTTATATTCTCGATGAAAACAAAAAACCAGTAGCGGGCAACCAGATGGGCGAATTGTATATAGGAGGAATACAAGTTGCACGCGGCTACCTGAAGCGACCAGAGTTGACAGCCCAGCGCTTCTTGCCCGACCCGTTCGCGAAATCTGCCGACGCCAAAATGTACAGAACAGGTGATCTCGCAAAATGGCTTACTGACGGAAATATTGATTACCTGGGAAGGCTTGATGACCAGGTAAAGATTAGAGGTTTCAGGATCGAACTGGGCGAAATAGAGAACGTTCTGCAGCAATTCCCAGCCATCAAAAATTGCGTAGTGACAGCGCCCGAAGATGAACATGGCGAAAAAAGACTGGTAGCCTATATTGCATCCAACGACATCATTGACAAAAAGGCGATGATTGGTTTTCTCGAAAAAAAGCTACCTGAATACATGGTGCCGAGGGTCGTGATGGAAGTTCCTGAAATCCCCCTGACATCGAATGGGAAGGCTGATAAGAAGGCACTTCCAAAGGCAGACTTTACAATGTCAATTCATTCAAAGGAATTCATCCAGCCACAAACTGAAGGGCAACGGATAATCGCGGCTATTTGGATGGAGGCGCTGGGAGTGACCCAGGTCAGCATTACTGACGACTTTTTTGAACTTGGCGGCCATTCGCTGGTTGCTATCAAGGTCATGAAACTACTTGAGCAGCGTACGGGGCAAAGGCTGCCTATTACGGCCTTGTTTGAAGCTCCAACAGTGGGAAAACTCAGTGCGCTGCTGGACATTGATAAAAAAACGTCATTGTGGAATTCACTTGTTTTAATAAAACCAGGCGGCAGCAAGCCTCCATTATATTTCATTCATGGCTCGGGTTTGACTGTAATGGTATTTAATGATGTGGCGAAACGTATGGATTCCGATCAGCCGGTGTATGGATTGCAGGCAAGAGGTCTGAACGGCGAAGAGCCCTTCGATACCATGGAAGACATTGCCGGATATTATATTTCTGAGATGTTAATTCAAAATCCTACCGGACCTTACTGCTTAGCGGGATACTCCTTTGGGGGTATCGTTGCTTTTGAAATGGCGAAACAGTTGACCAGGATGGGCAAAGAAGTTAAAATGTTGGCTCTCTTTGACACTCATGTCGGCAATGAAGACTATTTTCTTTCAACGCGGGAACGTTGGAAGCGGAAAATTCGCAGGCAATTCCCTAAAATGCTCTTTGTGTTGAAATCGCT
>JAJPJP010000331.1 GCA_021324175.1 Chitinophagia bacterium | reverse complement strand
TTAAAATTTTAGCGGCACAAACCTGCTCAGCAACTCAAGGAAGTAAAGGCGATTAATCCAAAAATTGTGATTCGGAAAATTTTTGAAACGATTCGTGTAGTATTTTTGCACGCATCCTGGTCAATTGATTCATCAAGTTCGCATGTATGAAATGGTCTGAATTCTTTACATCATCAATAGGTAAAAAATTTGTGATGGGTCTGACTGGCCTATTTCTCATTTCATTTCTGGTGATCCATGTTGGGATTAATGCTTGCATTTGGGCGAACGACAATGGTGAAATGTTTAATAAAGCGGCTCATTTTATGGGAGCAACAGTCGTTATCAGAATCTTTGAAGTTGGTCTTTTCGTTGGATTTATCTTGCACATCATTCAAGGGTTGGTGCTCGAATTTCAAAACAGAAACAAGCGACAGATCGGCTATCGAGTGCGCCTCGGTAATAGAGGAAGCCGGTGGTACTCTCGGTCTATGGGCCTATTAGGAACACTCGTTTTGCTCTTTTTAATCATGCACCTATATCATTTTTGGACACCAAGTCGTTTTGGCGGCATCGCCAATATTCACGAACTAGATAAGGTGACTTATGAAGATGGAAAGGAAATTGCTAATTTATATGCTGAGATACTCAAAGTATTCCAGGGGAATTTATTGGTCGTCCTGTTATATGTAGCTGGCTGCATTTCCCTCGCTTGGCATTTAATGCACGGGTTTCAAAGTGCATTTCGTTCGATCGGTGTATACAATAACCGTTATTTAAAAATGGCAAATTCGGTGGGAATTGCATTTTCGATCATTGTGCCACTGGCTTTTGCCATGATGCCTGTTTCAGTTTATCTCGATTGGATAAACTGATCGCTTTGAAACTGGAATTTGCTGACTATAATTTTGACCGCGACGAATCAAAACATAATATCCGATCCCGCTAAAAATATTCAATTTGTCATGCTTAATTCGAAGATACCGCCCGGCGATTTGAACGACAAGTGGTATGACTATAAAGGCCACGTGAAGCTGGTTAATCCCGCCAACAAACGAAACTTGGAAGTGATTGTTGTCGGCACTGGACTGGCAGGCGCATCCGCCGCCGCCGCACTCGGCGAGCTTGGATACAAAATAAAATCGTTTTGTTTCCAGGATTCTCCAAGGCGCGCGCACAGCATTGCCGCTCAAGGGGGGATAAACGCAGCAAAAAATTATCAAAATGATGGCGACAGCGTATTTAGGCTCTTCTATGATACCGTGAAGGGAGGAGATTATCGCTCACGAGAAGCCAATGTCCATCGCCTCGCAGAAGTTAGCGCAAACATAATTGATCAATGTGTTGCCCAAGGCGTTCCATTTGCACGCGAATATGGCGGATTGCTCAGTAATCGTTCATTCGGAGGTACTCAGGTACAACGCACATTCTATGCCGCAGGCCAAACCGGCCAACAATTATTAATTGGGGCGTATCAGGCTTTGGAACGGCAGGTTTCCCTCGGGAACGTCAAAATGTACACCAGGCACGAAATGCTGGATTTGGTCATCGTCGATGGGAAAGCAAGAGGTATAGTCACCCGCAATTTGATCAATGGGCAGCTTGAACGCCACTTTGGTCACGCCGTTTTACTGTGTAGTGGAGGATACGGAAATGTCTTTTACCTGTCGACCAACGCGATGGGAAGTAATGTCACTGCTATCTGGAAGGCTCATAAGCGAGGCGCTTATTTTGGAAATCCTTGTTTTACCCAAATTCATCCAACATGTATACCTGTCACCGGTGACCATCAATCTAAGCTTACATTGATGTCTGAATCTCTGCGTAACGATGGAAGGATCTGGGTTCCGAAAACAAAGGACGACACAAGGAAACCCAATGAAATTCCAGCTGAAGACCGTGACTATTATTTGGAAAGGAGATATCCTGCTTTCGGCAATCTTGTTCCGCGGGATGTTGCGTCAAGGGCCGCGAAGGAAAGGTGCGATGCCGGCTTTGGAGTTGGCTCATCAAAACAAGCCGTTTATCTTGACTATGCATCTGCTATAGAACGCTACGGAGAAATTGAGTGCAACAAACACGGAATCGCAAGTCCTTCCGAAGAAGAAATTCGTATTCAGGGGATGGCTGTAGTTAAGGAAAAGTATGGGAATCTCTTTGACATGTATGAGAAAATAACCGGTGAGAATCCCTACAATGTTCCAATGAGGATTTATCCGGCAGTACATTATACCATGGGAGGACTCTGGGTAGACTATGAACTGATGACGACGGTTCCGGGGTTATATGCATTGGGAGAGGCAAACTTTAGCGACCATGGAGCCAACCGCTTGGGGGCTTCCGCACTCATGCAGGGACTGGCTGACGGCTATTTTGTGATTCCCTATACCATCGGTAGCTATTTGGCAGACGAGATAAGGACAAAACCAATCCCAACGTCCCACCCCGCATTTGAAGAGGCTGAGCAAAGAGTAAGTGATCGTATCAATCAACTCAAAAACATTAATGGGTCGCGGACTGTTGAGAGCTTCCATAAGAGGCTTGGAAAAATTATGTGGGACAAATGCGGCATGGCGAGAAATGAACAAGGGCTGACTGAAGCGATGGAAGAAATACGACAATTGAAAAAAGAATTTTGGACTGATTTGCGAGTTCCTGGAGGAATAATGGAAATGAATCCTGAGCTTGACAAAGCCAACCGAGTCGCAGATTTTATCGAGCTTGGTGAGTTGATGTGCCTGGATGCTTTGATGCGGAGAGAAAGTTGCGGCGGCCATTTTCGCGACGAAATGCAGACAGAAGATGGCGAGGCAAAAAGAGACGACGACCATTTCAGCTATGTAGCTGCATGGCAATTTAAAAGTGATGGATATTGGGAGCTGCATAAGGAAGACCTTGTGTTCGAGGTGGTCCATCCCACCCAGCGGAGCTACAAATGATAAAGAACTAAACCTACATTAAGATGGAACACTATAAAATGAATCTGACCCTCCAGGTATGGAGACAAAGGAATCAATCGGACAGTGGGGGCTTTGAAGTCTATAAGGTAACAGATGTTTCTTCAGAAATGTCGTTCCTTGAGATGTTTGACGTCCTTAACGAAAGACTGATTGGTGAAGGCAAAGACCCGATAGCATTTGATCATGATTGCAGGGAGGGGATTTGCGGGATGTGCTCCATGAATATCAATGGCAAGCCGCATGGTCCATGGCCTGGAACAACTACCTGTCAATTGCACATGAGGGCATTTAAAGATGGAGATACAATCGTTGTTGAACCATGGAGAGCAAAAGCTTTCCCGGTAATTAAAGACCTTATTGTTGACAGGACTGCATTTGACAGGATAATTCAAGCGGGAGGTTTTATATCGGTGAACACGGGGAACGCAGTTGACGCAAATGCGATCCCGATCGAAAAAGACAAGGCCGATTCATCCTTTGCAGCAGCAGCCTGCATTGGGTGTGGCGCATGCGTAGCGGCTTGCAAGAATAGCTCCGCGTTATTATTTGTGTCGGCAAAAATCTCGCACCTTGCACTTTTACCTCAAGGAAATCCCGAAAGGAAATTAAGAGTTTCGAGTATGATTGCGCAAATGGATAAAGAAGGTTTTGGTGCATGTACTGCAACAGGCGCATGCGAAGCCGTTTGTCCAAAGGACATTTCGATTAGCAATATCGCAAGGCTGAACGCAAAATATATCAGAGTCGGACTTACAGCAGATAATTGAGCCAAATATCATTTCTTCTAAATGGTTGGTCCGGAAAAGAAGAGTCCGGCGCATACGGAAACAATAGTGATCCTTAGATTTCAATCAACCTTCTGCAAAAAAGAGGAACCGTAGAAAGTTACGGATCCGGTAAGTGTCCCTAATTGTCGATTTGGCTTTGGCGTTCCGGTACAATTTATTCCTTGATCATTTTATTAGTAAAGTTTTTGCTACGGTTCGCGATATGGAGAACGTAAACCCCCCGCGAAAGCCCTGACAAACCGGCAATAGAATAAATATTTTCTCCGATTCCAACCAGCACTTTCTCTTGGTGGATTAACCTGCCATTGCTGTCACGAAGCTCTACAATTCCATTGCTCTGCTGCAAGGAATTCAAGCGGACCATGAAACCTTCATTAAACGGGTAAATTTGTGCTGAAGAATTGATCTGGTTGAAATTAAATTCGGAAGGAATTTCGAGGATAATGGGTGCTTCGATCAAATTAGCTTTTGCGATTCGCGGAGATATTGGTTTGAAAGATTGCGATTCAAAAATAAAAGCGTAAATCCCGATATGCAAGTTTTTCGCTGGCTAAATCGGTCGACTAAATATTTATTTATATGCATAAGGGAAGTCTTTGATTTAGCTGTCACCACGAAGCAAGTCTCTAATTTTTTTTGCGAGGAGATCTGCCCATATCGCATATTCTTTGCCTGAATAGTGCAACAGGTCATTCGCCAATAATGTAAGATCTGTTGCGGATTTTCGGCTCTCCCCTGTGATATTCAGATAATTAGCCCTGCCTGCTAATGAAACTTTTCGATTGATCAAGTTAAATCGATTTATTTTCTTGAGTATCAAGCGCTTATTAATGTGTTGGACAAAAGGGGTTGCCGAATAGTCTGGAATTGACAATACAATGACTCTTTGCGAAATTCCTTGCGCCAGCTCGATTGCCCTTTTGAGCAGTTTTGAAAATTCCGCTTCATATTCTAATTCACTCCGTCCCTGGTATTGGTTGTTAACGCCAATGAGCAGGGAGACGATATCATATTTCTGTTGAAATAAATAGCCATCCATGCCACGCAACAAATCCGCAGTAGTCCATCCCGTCTTGGCAATAATGTCAGGGAAATCGAAAGACATCCCACATTCGTTGAGTAAAGCTGTCGCTTGGGCTGGATAGGATTCGATGGATGGGATTCCCTCAGCTATTGTGTAAGAATCTCCAAGCGCCAGGTATTTGTTTGCAGATTTTGTGCGCATTTTGCTTTGGAAAAATTAAAGAAATATAGCATTTGGGTTGAAAGCATCCCAAGATCAGATTTTTAGGCATTCACGAGATCTTTGTGCGTTCAGCTTCAATCGATTTTAGCTTAGTCAGGAGTCGATCGACGCCGATTGACACGAGAATTAGAACGAATACAAATTCAGGCAGTATGAATCTATTTGCCCAATCTGCACAAAAAATAACAGACGGAACTAGAAATAATAAAACGCCTGGAAGTAAATATTGGTCTCTTTTAATTGTTCTGCTAATCAATAAATGCACGAAGCCGATCCCCGCCAGGATGTAATACGGAACTAACCCGATCGCAATAAACAGGTTGTGTCGGGTCGAAAAATAAGGTCGGGTCATCCAGAAGGATTTTACCAGTCGACTTAACATCAGTCTCCACGTCATTTGAGGGTTTTCGAAAAAAAAACGTAAAATTCCTTTTTCTTGGGAATAGGGAGTAACGATATAAGGCCCTAAGTTTCCAGGATACCCGCAGATGATATTGGCCTCACTATTATGCCCCGCATAATAATAGTTGTTTGGATAATTCAAAATGATCAGTATTGCAAGCGCCAAAATGCAAAAATAAACTCCGAAGAAACAGATAGCCCGTTTAAATAGGGGTGATTTATTGGAAAGCCAGTATAGGATCGCTACAGGAATAAAAAGAAAACCTACAGGGCGGAAAAATGGAACAATTAATAGCATAATATACAATAGCCTCCTGAATTTTGAATCATATTTCGAATTCACCAAAAGATAAATTGCGATGACGAGAAGATTAGCGAAAATTGAATCAGAAGAAAGATATGGCGTCCATGATTGATAAAAAGGGCAAACCGCAAATAGTACAGAACCAAATATGACGGAAGACTGAGCTGATAGCGTCTGCTCAAGTAGCTTGACAAACGCCACGAAAGCAACCCCGGCTACCGCTATTTGACTCAGATAAAGCGATGCAACTGGAAGCCCGACCAATCTAACTATTAATACGGGCAAAATATGTCCGGCATAAAGCAAGATGTTTGGCGCGAATTTCCACGTCGAATTAACGATCTGATCTGCTACGCCGACAAAATCGCCTTCTCCGACACTCGATATACCGAAGACCAGGACAAATACTATCTGGCTAATAATCCAAATGATTGTGAGGCCTACCCAATGACGCTTTGATAACATATCGGTTCAAAAACGTATTTATTCTCGAAATTTACATCGCGTAAACCCCTGCGGGCTTCTGTTGATTTGCAAGCCGTCCACCATGTACCACAAAACCTTGACCCCTGTCAGGCCAATGTCCATCGGCCCTTGTCATCTTTCGTATATGAAGAGCCGTTGCTCATTGTGTGAACAGCCCTACCCATTATATCTTGAAAATTTTTAACCTCATAAACTCTAACGCCATTATTTTCCCGTGTCAGATAAACGATCAATGCACTTAAACTGGGTCGAACATCCTCTAGCCACTCGTTATCATCCTCCCTGACAAAGGCCTGACTCATAATTTTTTCTAAAATTTGTTGCAAAAATAGAGAACATAACCTATCAAATTTTCCCGCTAGAACCGATTATGATATTTCAAAAAAAATCCCGTTGACAATCGCAACGGGATTACATATAGCCAATAAGGCGAATTCAAATATTAGTAGTCCATCCCTCCCATTCCAGGAGCTCCTCCCGGCATTGGATGAGCCTCTTCCTTTTTCGGCTTTTCTGCAACAACGCACTCAGTCGTCAATAACATTCCTGCTATTGAGGCTGCATTTTCAAGTGCAATTCTTGTCACTTTCGTTGGATCAATCACACCCGCTTTGTAGAGATTTTCATAAACCTCTGTTCTGGCATTAAAGCCAAAATCGGCCTTTCCTTCCTTGACTTTCTGCACAACAATTGAACCTTCGACGCCACAATTCGCAACAATTTGACGAATTGGTTCCTCTAACGCCCTTTTAACAATGGCAACACCCGTCGTCTCATCCTCATTGACACCCTTGAGTTTGTCTAATCCGTCTGTTGCCCGAATATAAGCGACCCCGCCACCAGGGACAATTCCTTCTTCGACGGCCGCGCGAGTAGCATGCAGTGCGTCATCCACACGATCCTTTTTTTCTTTCATTTCAACTTCGGTCGCAGCACCTACGTACAAAACGGCCACGCCGCCACTAAGCTTGGCAAGCCGTTCTTGCAATTTTTCGCGATCATAGTCCGATGTCGTCGTTTCTATCTGCGCCTTAATTTGATTGACTCGTGCCGTAATATCTTCCTTCTTGCCCTTTCCGCCTACGATCGTGGTATTGTCCTTGTCTATTGTTACCGATGTAGCGGTGCCAAGATAGCTCAGGTCCGCATTTTCGAGTTTATATCCTTGTTCCTCACTAATAACAAGGCCTTTCGTAAGTACAGCAATATCATTGAGCATTTCTTTCCTTCTGTCGCCAAAACCCGGAGCTTTGACAGCGGCGACCTTAATTGTTCCTCGTAATTTATTGACAACCAGTGTCGCCAGAGCTTCTCCTTCCAAATCTTCCGAGATAATAAGAAGTGGGCGACCGCCCTGCGCAACCTTTTCGAGGATGTGAAGGATGTCTTTCATTGCCGAAATTTTCTTGTCGTAGATCAAAATGTAAGGATTTTGCAATTCAGCCTCCATTTTTTCACTGTTCGTAACAAAATATGCTGATAAATACCCCCGATCAAATTGCATTCCTTCAACGACGTCTACCGTCGTATCAGTTCCTTTGGCTTCCTCCACGGTGATAACCCCCTCTTTTCCCACTTTACCAAAGGCTTCAGCAATTAATTTGCCTATGTTTTCATCATTGTTTGCCGAAACCGAAGCGACCTGCTGAATTTTTTTGCTGTCATTGCCAATCGTTTGCGATTGTTTTTTCAAATTCTCAACGACAACGGCTACTGCCTTTTCGATACCTCTTTTTAAATCCATTGGGTTAGCTCCCGCAGCGACATTCTTAAGTCCTTCAGCAATTATGCTTTGAGCAAGAACAGTGGCAGTAGTGGTTCCATCGCCGGCGATGTCCGCCGTTTTCGAAGCGACTTCCTTGACCATCTGTGCGCCCATATTCTCGATCGGGTCTTCCAATTCAATTTCTTTGGCCACTGTAACGCCGTCCTTAGTTATAGTGGGTGCACCGAATTTTTTTTCTAATACGACATTGCGACCTTTTGGGCCCAATGTAACCCTGACAGCATTCGCCAGCGTATCAACGCCTTTTTTCATTTTGTTACGGGCGTCGATATCGAAGAAAAGTTGTTTTGCCATAATTATTTAGTTTGAAATTTTGATATTTTAGAAATTTTTAAATACCGATGTCAGATGCCTGCAGATTGCGGGAGACAGCTCCCCTCCGATTCAATTATAGTTTAGCAATAATATCGGACTCCCTCATGCTTAGAAAATCTTGGCCATCATAGCTTATTTCTGTGCCTGAATATTTCCCGTAGAGTACAACGTCACCTATTTTAATGACAGGTTTCTTGCCATCTTCATCAATCTCGCTGACCGCCACCACTTCCCCTCTCTGGGGTTTTTCCTTGGCGGTATCCGGTATGATAATGCCACCGGAGGTTCTTTCTTCAGCAGGGGCAGGTTTTACAAAAACTCTGTTTTTTGTGCCTGCAATTGGCAAAATAGCGAACTTCTTAGCCATAATTTTATTGATTTTTGTTTGAAAAGAAATTGATAGCCCGTTTGAATCGGGCAGCAAAGGTAATCTAAATTTGTACCAAACAGGCCAAAAGGCAGAAAAATGGAATTGTTGTCAGATGAAATGAATAAGTTGACAGTTGTTTGCCATTAAGTTCATTTTAAAGCCCGAATCTGTGTCAATTTTTCATTTGAGCGGATTTTGAGCTGAAAGCTAATTCGTTGAGCCCCGAGTCAATTGACGCTAAGTGACACCAAAGATTCCCCTATCTTCGCACCCGCAAAACAAGTTCTTATTTGATGATCAGCAGAAGAAACATCCGGGTGAAGGTGATGCAGATCATCTACACGTTGGAGACTGGTGGCTCGCTGGATTTGCCGGATGAATCTGTCCGAAGCCTGGAAAAACAATTTGTGCAATCGAGACAGCTTTTTGTGTACCTGATCTATTTCATTACTGAGCTTACTCGCTATGTTGAAACGGACTCGAGAATACGATCAGGGAAGCATTTGCCAACCGAAGCTGATAGAAATATAAACACCAAACTTGCAGGCAATGAGATCATACAGGAGGTATTGAAAGATGCTTCATTTAAGCTGGCCATGCAAAAAGATAAGCCGCAAGCATTTGAAAATCGCTCAATAATTAAGAAACTATACCTGCTCCTTGCAGAATCGGCTGAATATAAGGATTATCTGCAGTCTCCTAGGGGAAAAAAATCAGAAAAGGAAATCCTTGAAGTCATCCTCACAAATATTGTGCTTCCCAGTGAATCTTTTGAGAATCATATGGAAGACACGTTTACAAACTGGCACGATGATGCCGAGATGTTGGTCCAACTTCTCCCAGGCTATTTTTCGAAGCCCCATTCTTACGATTTGCAGGATTTCCTAGGCCAGGAAAAATGGGCATTTGCAAAGGATTTGCTGCTAACAACTTTGGAAAAAAAGGAAACGACGCTTGATCTTATTCACCCAAAATTGAAAAATTGGGAGCCTGAGCGGATAGCTATCCTTGACATGATTTTGATGAGAATGGGCGTATGCGAATTTCTTTATTTTGAAACGATACCTCCGAAAGTGACTATTAACGAGTATATTGATCTTGCCAAGGAATATAGCACACAGCAAAGCGGGCAATTCGTCAACGGAATTTTAGACAATATTCACAAAGATCTGGCGCGAGAAAACAGGTTGCACAAAGTCAGTTTCAAACATAAATAGAAGATGACAGAACGGCCTCGCCAGAAAGACATCGTATTTCATACATTTGCTAAAATTGCCAAAATGAAGCTGACGTTGACTACATTGGCAGTTGCTTTGGGAGTATTAGGATGCCAGCATCAGGAAAAGCAGGCAGTTTCGGCTGTCGCCGCACTAAGGGACTCCGCGAATTTTACTACCATCGAATGGTTAGATTCGACCAGCAGGGATTTTGGCAGGATTTCCGAAGGTCAAAAATTGGAAGTCTCCTTTCGTTTTCGAAATAGCGGCGAAAAGCCTCTTGTTATAGCGAGTGTAAGGCCGAGTTGCGGCTGCACGGTGGCAGAGCAGCCTGCAGAGGCAATAGTACCCGGCAAGGTTGGCGTCATCAGGGCAGTATTTGACAGTGAAAAACATGTTGGCACAAATCACAAGTCGCTTCTTGTTTTGGCCAATACTAAGGGTACGACAACCAACGAACTCCAATTCGCAGTTATAGTAGAAAAGAAAAAATGGTAATAGGATTTCTTTATTTTTATACGAAACAAATCAATTTACAATGATTCAGGTAGGCATCATTTTGCAGGCTCAAGGTGCAGGTCAAAGCACAACCTTTTTGTTTTTAATGGGAGCAATGATCCTGGTTTTTTGGCTCTTTATGATCAGGCCGCAGGCTAAGAAGGCAAAGCAGGCGAAACAGTTCCAGGAAGGCATGCAAAAAGGCGATAAGATAGTTACGATAGCTGGCATTCATGGAACCGTCAACCGGATAAACGAGGATGGCACTTTGATGATGGAGACCAGCCCGGGCAGCTATATGAAAATTGAAAAAAGCGCAATTTCGATCGAATGGACGCAAAACCTAAACAAGGCCTCTGCTGAAAAGAAGTAGAACTTTATCCACGATGAACAGGCAAACTGTTGTTCACGATATCCTGCAGGACGACCAGGGTAAGGCAAAGGCGAAATCTATTCTATGCTTCGCGTCGGCTTGACAGGCGGTATCGGTTCCGGTAAAAGTACGGTGGCCAAAATCTTTGAGGTATTCGGCATACCTGTCTACTATGCTGACGAGTCGGCAAAAGAGATCATGAACTCAGATGACGACCTAAGAACTGCAATTATTGAGCATTTTGGAATTGAAGCTTATTCTGGTAACAAAGTAAATAGAAAGTTTATCGCCGATATCGTATTCAACAATCCTGAAAAGCTTAGGTTGCTAAACTCATTAATCCATCCGGCGACGATGAGGAACGCCGAACAATGGATGAGAAAGCAACAAAAGCCCTACGCGATCAAGGAAGCTGCATTGATTTTCGAGAGTGGCTCAGAAAAATTTTTGGATCTTGTTGTTGGCGTATCTGCGCCAGAAATGCTCAGAATTTCACGGGTCATGGCTAGGGACGAAATTTCCGAACAGGAAGTGAGAAGTCGCATCAGTAATCAAATGGATGAAGATCGAAAGATGAATCTTTGCGATATGTGGCTGATCAACGATGAGCAACAACCTTTATTTCCGCAAGTTTACGAACTACATGAAAAATTGCTTGTCATCGCTGAAAAAAAACCCACATGACTCGGCGGTATAGCCAGATTAGAGCTTCCTTCTCTATCGCCAGGGCCAGCTTTGTCTGCATGCTCCGGAGCCCGACGTCGATCGTTTTTTCTTTGCTTTTTCCGGTCATATTTATTCTGGTTTTTGGAGAGATGGTCGATACGGGAAATTTATCCATCAAAGTAGGAATTGCACCTGGAAGTGATACGGCCAATTTAGTTTATAAGGCAATTTTGGGCATAAAAAACATCACGGCATCTACGGGATTTGGTTGGACCGAATTAAATGAAGCACTTCAAAAAGGGAAGCTAACTGCCGTCTTAAATATTCGCCCCGACGGCGGTTTTTACCTTATCCCGCACTATCATGTTGAATTAATTACCTCTAATTCATCTGCGTTGAAATTACCATTACTTGAATCCATTGTCAAACAAGCAATTGATGCGCTCAACCAGAAGATTTTTCCAAAGAACCTGAGTACAGCAACCATCAGTGTTCGAAAAATTCCAGGTAGAATTTACAAGCAAATAGATTTCATTCTTCCGGGTCAGTTAGGCTTTTCACTTCTCATGGCTGGCGTCTTTGGGTCTTCTTTCTTGTTCTTCGGACTTCGGCAATCTTTGGTTCTTAAACGTTTTTTTGCGACTCCTATTAAACGTGCCTATTTAATTCTAGGCGAACTCTTAAGTCGATTATTTTTCCAAATCGTTGGATTTGTCGTCATGGTCCTGTTAGGATATTGGCTCTTTGGTTTTACGCTTGTGCACGGGCTCGAAACATTCGTGGAAATGCTTATCTTTTCCCTCTTCGGCCTGATCATTTTTATTGGCGTGGGTTTTATCATAAGCAGTGTCATTGAAAATGAAAGTTCGATAGCTCCTGTTGCCAACACAGTGACGCTCCCGCAGATCCTCCTCTGCGGGCTCTTTTTTCCTGTTGACAGCTATCCCGAATGGCTTCAAAAATTTTGCAGGATACTTCCCCTTACCTATTTGGTCGACGGCCTTCGAAAGATTGCTTTTGAAGGGACACACTTTTGGCGAATTCCAGTTGAGTTGGTTGGACTGGGAATATGGACCATTTTAATCGGATTTGTAACCATAAAGGTTTTCCGCTGGGAATAAAATTTTTTGAAACCACATATTATTTTATGGCTCGTGAAACTGGTTTGGAGCTGATAGATTTACCAATTCAACGGGGCACTTGAATTGCCCTATGCTAATTTAGTTTTGACAAAGCTTCTTTTATTCTTTTCCAGGCTTTCTCAATATTCTCCATACTATTGGCAAAGGAAAAGCGCACACAGTTATCATCGCCGAATGCTGCACCCATTACGGAAGAAACATGCGCAGAATTCAGCAGATACATGGAAAAGTCACCTGACCCAGTTATGCGATTTTGGCCATCTGACTTCCCATAATAGGATGAAACATCAGGAAATATATAAAAAGCTCCTTCAGGTACGAAACATTTTATGCCAGGAACCCCTGCAACCAATTTCATGGTGTTTTCTTTCCGCCGGGCGAACTCCTTTACCATTTCGAAGGAGGGGCGCAAATCTGCTGTAAGTGCAACGACGGCTGCCTTCTGGGTTATAGAGTTTGCGCCGCTTGTGAACTGTCCCTGCAATTTTTCGCAAGCTTTGGCAATCGAGGCGTTGGCGGCAATGTAGCCTAGTCGCCAGCCTGTCATTGCAAACCCCTTGCTTAGTCCATTTACGACGACAACCCTTTCCTTAAGATCTGCAAACTGTGCAATACTTTGATGATGCCCTACAAAATTGATGTATTCATATATTTCATCTGAGATAATAGTAACCTTAGGATATTTTCTGAAAACGGTGGCAAGTTCTTCGAGCTCCCTTTGGTTGTACACCGCTCCCGAGGGATTACAAGGCGACGAAAACAGGAACATTTTGGTTCTGGGGGTAATGGAAGCCTCCAGCTGGGTTGCGTTAATTTTAAATCCGTTTTCAGGCTTTGTGTGGATTTCGACAACCTTTCCACGCGCGATTTTGACCAATTCAGAATAAGTAACCCAATATGGTGTCGGAATCATAACTTCGTCTCCCTCGTCAACCAGAGCCAGAATCGCGTTGGCCAAACTTTGTTTGGCGCCAGTGGAAACGACAATATTTTCAGGTTTAAAATCCAGTTGGTTATCCCGCTTGAACTTAAAACATACAGCTTCCCTGAGATCCATAAATCCTGGAACAGGGGTATAGTGACTCCAATTGTCATCGATCGCTTTTTTAGCCGCTTCCTTGATATGTGATGGCGTATCAAAGTCAGGTTCACCAAGACTCAAATCAATTACGTCGATACCCTTTGCTCTCAGTTCCCGACCTAATTTGGCCATTTTCAATGTTTCGGGTTCGTTAAATCGGGTAAGTATGGAAGACAATTGCATGAGGGTGATTTTGAAATTTGCGCAAAATTATTGAAATCAGGCTGAGCAAAAAAGAAAAGGTGGAAAAATTGAAGTGGCTGATGGAAATTGGGATTGCTATTTTAGTTGATACATGATCACCCCGACGTCTATGGCGGTTGATCCTGTGCCTCCGACAAAACCTTTAGCATAAATTGTGACGACACTCTTTTGAGGTATTACCAGCCCTCCTTCAAGAACAACATTTAAGGTATTGGCCTCTGTTGCGACGAAATAATACGGCCCATACGTCATTGAAGTAAATGATTCTCCGTTGACTAAGGAACTATAGTCGTTCGGCAGATATCCGCATCCCGAAAATACGCGATAACCATTTGGTCCTGCGTCAGCAAAAGCATACACGTCGAGTGCAGGGGCATCAGGCGATAGATTTAGAAATCGAACCTGACCAGAAGAAGTATCTCCAAGTCCGATGTTGTCTTCCAATATGACAGAAGAAAATTGGCCATGGATTATAGTATCTGTGACAAACACCGAATAATTGGCTCCGTTCTGGAAATAGTTGCTCATCAAATTATAGCCACTTGGTGAAGATGAATTGAGGCTGATCTTATTATAGCCGGTAGGAATTTTTATATACGGTAATGTTTGGACAGTGGGGTTAATCTGGTTGCTATTGTTTATATAAGTCGCGTAGGTCGTCGTACCAAAAGAAAGAGGTGAATCCGGAAGATGGACTTGCTGGTTGTCCACGTAAAATAGCAGATTCGATACCACTGGCGAGGCATTTGTGATTGAAATGTAAGATGAATCAGCTGTAAGATTTCTATAAATGGCCTTGGTTTCTTTTCTGCAAGCATTCAAGCACATGCTGAAAGTGAGCACCAACAGTGATATCGATCGCAATTTTCTCATCGCAACAGTTGCTATATGAATTTACGGATTTTATTTAACATAAGTCATCATGAACGGGCGTAGATCAGGCTGATTTGACCTCGGCCTTTTTAATTCATACTCATAAATGACCTGGCCCAAATGTTTTAAAAAAGGCAGGCCAATTGTCTGATAGTCGTATTTGTCGTCGTTCAAAATTCCATCATTATTGCAGTAAATCGTTGCACTGAGAAAGAATTCAATTTTCTTTTCAAAGTCAACAAGGTAGCTAACATCGGTCAAAAAGCCGTAAGCATCACCTTCTTTATTAAAAATACGAATATGACCCGGTTTCGTTGCTTTGTCTGAGCCCCAAAAAAGGAGTTTGCCAAAAGTATTCCAATATTCCAAGGAATCATACCGCGGGAAAATAGATTCCCCCGGGAATTCTGACATATATTGATACAAGAATGCGTAATCTTCATCCAGCAGATTGAATCGTTGATTTGTGGGAACTGAATTTGGGAATATTATACTCTTTAGAATGTTATGGAGGTCCTTTAGTTGGATTCTGTTCTTCTCTGAAAAATCCATCGGACGATTAATCAGGTGGTCTGATATATCAATGTAGCCCGCGCCAATGAAATCATGCCTCTTTTGAAATGTCATTTTTGAAACAATACCCGGCTGCCTATAGAGCAGATTGCCAGTAGGACCAAAAAAGCTGATAGGATTTGTGTTGCGGTTTTGACTCGAGGTGAGGGAAAGCGACAACCGGTGAAGTATTTGAACATCAGTATAACCCATTTGCTGCAACCGGCGATTGATGTATTCCTGGCCAAGAAATTCATAGAGCCTGTTAAACGCGTCATTATCGCTAACCAAAAATATTTTTTTGACATAACTAGACACCGAAGGGCGACCGTCCTGGGTAGTCGGATCGTTATAAACTGCAGTCTGACCAGCTGAGTCGCATTCGGTAATAATTGTGCTGTATTTGTCAAGGCCAGGCAACCTAAGTTCGTTGACTTTTTGCAGAGCTAGTAAGGCAATCGGTAGTTTGACAGTCGAAGCCGGATAAAAATAAAGGAAAGAATCAACCTTGTAATAGTAGTTGTTGAAAATTGGCTGGTTGTGACTGTCTCGGTCAATTTTCGTGTAAATAACCTGGATTTTAAATGAATCCTGGTCCTTCATGAATCTTGAGAAATATTCGGGGTATCGTTGCATAATTTCGGTAAGCAATCGAGCTGAATCGCCCCGGTCGGTGAGTACCTGCGCATTGGAATCGTATGAGGTGAACACCTGCAACAGGATTAACGGGGATATTAAGAAATGTTTCATCGCCTAATTCGTCCAAAATTACTGAATCATAGACCCATAGCTCCGTTTTTATCCCTCCAAATATTATGCTATAACATTTGAATAGTTATCAATTCAACTTATCTTTGCCGCTCTTAAAAAAATAAACAAAAGCTAATGAGAGCACTGATTAGTTTTTTTGCTGGGTTGCTGATTATTATTTCATTGTACCAGTTATCCTTCACCTGGTTTGTCAATAAGCATGAATCTGCGATGTCGGCAAAGGCGAAGCAATATGTCAATCGTCTATACCCGACAGCCCAAAAAACATATCCAGGCGACAAAGAGACCCAGGCTCTTTACCAGGACACGCTCGACGACATTTATAATGTCCGCCTGCGCCGCCTATTGGATAGCACCAAGGACACGAAAATCACGTGGTGGGGAGCAACCTATCAGAAGTCGAAAGAAAGCGAACTTTTGCTTGGTCTTGATTTGCAGGGAGGGATTAACGTGACGATGGATATTGCGCTTGACGGCCTTATCAAAGGATTGGCAAATAATCCGCAGGACCCTGTCATTCTCAAAGCAATTCAGACTTCATTTCAAAAAAAATTAACCAGCGACGCAAATTTTATCGACCTTTTTGCGCAAAGTTTTAAAGAACAGAACCCCAATAAGATTCTCGCCCCCTATTTCGCTAATTCATCTCGCAATAAACTCAAATTTGACGCATCGGACAATACGGTAATAAATTATATTCGCGACCAGGCTAATGCTGCGATGCAACAAACGCTTAAAGTGTTAACCAACAGAATTGACAAATTCGGCGTTGCGCAGCCAAGCATCAATCTGGACGAGGCTAAAGGCCTGATTTCAGTCGAATTGGCCGGAGCCACTGACCCCGAAAGAGTCAATAAATACCTCCAATCAACAGCGCATCTGCAGTTTTGGGAGGTTTATAATGTTGGAGAATTACAGAATTCAGTCGTTAGCGCCGATAAAGCACTTCAGAATTATCTTAACGGAGTAAAAGACACATCCGCTTTGGGCAAAACGGATACTACAAAAGTGGACACATCTGCTAGTGCGCTCAATCAGAATCCATTGTTGCATAAACTCCAATTCCTGCAACCGACCCAGGACGAAAGTGGCAAGACGCAGTATCCAGCACCAATAGCTGCCGCGTTGCTTCGCGACACAGGTATTGTAAACAGTTATCTGAATAATCCGGTTGTTCGAAATAATTTCCCAACCAACCTAAAGTTTCTTTGGGGAAAGCAACAGCGCGATGACAATGGTAAGCTCGTAAACAGCTTGGAATTGTATGCAATCAAAACAATACCAGGCACTGAAAAAGCAAAACTGGAAGGAGGTTCGGTGACTGATGCCAGACAGGACTATGATCCAGTCACCAGTGACGTGGTTGTCGAAATGACCATGGATAATCAGGGGGCAAATACTTGGGCGACAATGACGACTAACAATGTTCACAAACCTATTGCAATTGTGCTGGATGACATTGTGTATTCAGCTCCATTCGTCAGTGGTCCCATTACTGGAGGAAATTCCCAGATCACCATGGGACGGGGAAAAGGAAGTTCTCAACAAACTATTGAGGAGGCTCAGGACCTTGCGAACATCCTTAAATCAGGCAAACTTGAGGCACCCGCCAAAATAGTGCAGGAACAAATTGTTGGTCCAACACTCGGTAAAGAGGCGGTCCATGGAGGGATGATGGCCTTTGGAATATCGTTCTTGGTGATTTTTATCCTCATGCTTGTCTATTTTAATACGGCCGGATGGGTCGCAAATATCGCCCTGATTCTCAATCTATTATTTACAATTGGAGTTTTGAGTGCCTTGGGTGCCACTTTGACGGCGCCGGGTATCGCTGGCCTTGTGCTCACAATCGGCATGGCTGTCGACACCAACGTGATCATTTTTGAGCGCATTAAGGAGGAGCTAACCAAAGGTAAAGCCTATGTCTTGGCTTTTAAGGATGGGTATATTAGATCGTTGGCTCCTGTTTTGGATGCGCACGTAACAACTTTTCTAACGGCTGCCATACTTTTTTATTTTGGATTAGGGCCGGTTAAGGGTTTTGCGACCACCCAAATGCTAGGTATTACATTATCGCTATTCTGCGGTATCCTGATATCCTGGTTAATAACTGACTTTTGGACCAATAAAAACAGACATTTTCAATACTTCACCAGCGTCTCTCGGTTAGTCTTCCAGAAAGCGCATTTCAAATTTATTGAGTATAGGAAAGTCGCGTATGGAATTTCGGTCGTTGTGCTGGTTTTGGGAGTCGGTTCATTTTTTCATGGATTTAACGAAGGTGTGGAGTTCAGCGGGGGAAGAAGTTATGTCGTGAAATTCGGAAGGTCGATACAGCATGACCCGCTGATTAATTCACTCGATAAGTCATTTGGGAAGTTTCCGGTCATAAAAACGTATGGTTCGAACGACGAATGGGAAATTACAACGGATTACTTGGTTAAAGAGACAGGCTCCACGACTGATTCCTTAGTACTGACAAAGCTGTACGAAGGGCTGATTCCATTTTTACCACAAGGCACATCATTGGAAAATTTTAGAGTGCCTAACAAATTTATTCAACAAACAAAAAAGGTGGAGCCGACAATTTCGGATGACTTGAAGACAGGCGCAATCAAAGCCACAGTATTTGCCTTAGTTATTATATTCCTATACATCTTTGTCAGGTTCCGCGACTGGAGGTATTCGTTGGGTACAATCGTCTCGCTTCTACATGATGTCTTTGTTACGCTTGCAGTCTTTTCATTTTTAAGAAATGTTGTTCCGTTCCCCATGGAAATCGATCAACATTTCATTGCCGCCATCCTTACTGTTATCGGGTTTTCAATGAACGACACCGTAATTGTATTCGACCGAATCAGGGAATATAGCCGGCAAATGCCAAGCGCGACAAAGGGAGAGATTATTAACAAGGCGATAAATGATACGCTTAGTCGAACAATCATGACTTCACTTACAGTATTTCTCACGCTGCTTATCCTATTCTTCGTAGGCGGCGAAGTAACTAAAGGTTTCGCATTTGCGATGCTGATTGGTGTCATAACGGGTACTTACTCTTCCATTTTTGT
>JAJPJP010000353.1 GCA_021324175.1 Chitinophagia bacterium | reverse complement strand
AACTCTGATATCGCCGCTTGTTTGTCGTGCTTGTCGTCATTATAATATTGTACCAGGTAGAAATGTGTCTGAATAATCATGTCCTTGTACTTGTTGGAATCAATCCTGGTGGCGGCGTCAATAAGTCTTATCCAGGCATCGACAGCAAGACCTTTCGAACCCAGGGAATCATCCTGAGCCCGTTTGCTTCGTGAGCACCATAGATACCCATAAATTTCATTCGGATACAGGGTCTCGTATGTGTTGCAAAAAATACTATCTGATTTTTTGTACACACCAGCCTGGTAATATCCCATTCCCCAATTGTAAAAATCTGTTTGGGTTGGATTTTTTTTGGTGTAAATCACCAACTCGGCAAGTTGAGCCAGTGCCAGCTTGTTTCCCGTAGTTTTACCCAATTCCGTCGCTTCGGCGATACAACGATTCTTGTCCTCTGGCATGCTGTCTTTTTCTATGGCCATGCCATAATATTTAAACGCTTCTTGCTGGGTGGCGGAATCCGTCGACTTGCCATCATCTTTTGCGAGCAATTCATAATAGGACCCGCGGATTTTTGAAGTATCAGTTTCCGTGCTCAAATAAATGAGCATATCCTTCTTGGCTGACACGGGGTCACCCAGCGTGTCCTCGGCAAATGCGAGAAGACGGTAACCTCGATGGGCAACGTTGTCGCCGTACTGAGCAATTAGTGCTTGCGCTCTGGATTTGGCTTCTGCGAACCTTCCTGACGCCCAAAGATATTCAGCTTTAGAAAGCTCCATTTCGAAGCCCTGGTCCGTGTTAGCCACATATTTGTCGAGCCATTCTCCAGCCTTATTTACGTCGTGGAAGTACCAATAATAGTATAACTCATAATAGGCAGGGGCATAAGCGGGATCCATTTGAACTGCTTTTTCGAATGCCGGAAGGAAGTATTCGCGATTATTCTGGCTGAGGTAAATTTTTCCGATTTTATATTGGGCTTCGGCAAGGTTGGGCTGAATCTGCAAGGCCTTCAGGTAATTGGTAACAGCATGCCCTCCATCGACTAGTTTCCGGTAGGCATCTCCGATGAGCACGTAGGTTTCAGGGTCATTAAACTTTTTAATCTGGGTAGCCTCTGTCAGCTTTTCTATCGCATACTTCGGGTCTCCGGCTCTTACGTCATAATTAGAATTGGCACGGCCAATTGCGTTAAGCACGTCGATATCCTGTCCCTTGGTCAGGCTTGCAGCGGTTTCAAAATGTTGCCTTGCGTCGCTATTCCTGCCTTCAAGCAGCTCAATTTCTCCCATTCCGCACAGGATCATGGGCGCCGTTCCATTGGACATCAGGTATTTCTGATACAGTGCTTTTGCACCGGCCGTATCGCGATTGTCCTTTGGGGCGAGCAATGTCTGTCCAAGCCAATAAACAGCATTGAGGTCGTTGGGATTTGCCTGCAACGCTTTCTCCAGGGTTTCCTTGGCGCTCCGGTACCGCTGCAGATACAGGAATTTCTTACCCTGCTCCACTGATTGCCCCAGGCATTGCGTGCAGACGGAAAAAACGATTACAGCATTGAAAATGAATGACGCCCTTCTCATTTTGTCAAACTGGTTAAGATAATTTATTGGCGAACTGCAGCCGTCGATCCACAACTTACCAATTTATTATGCAAATTTAATGACCAAATTGGATGAATCTGTTTCGTACCCCAGCCTTTGCTTGCGCGTCACCGCAGATAAGTTAAAAAACTTGATTATTCAGTAAACAAACCAAGTCTTTCGAAGAAAGAAATGTATGATAAATCTGTACATTTTTGCCAGGAGGGACGACCCAGAAACTGATTGCAATTTTTCACCATGGGAAGTAAAATGATCGCAGAATTGACGCGTGTGGCGATCCATGCAGAATCCTGATTCCTGGGCGATTTAATTTTCTTCTTTACGGGCAACCTCTCCGGCAATTGGCGACTAAAGATTATCAGAAGGAATATTTTCTACCCATTGATTAAGATAAGATTTTCCCTTGATGTTGGCAGCCCTCCATTTTAGGTCCCATATACCACCCATAAGAACATATAGATCTTTAAATCCCGCGTCTGCCAGCAGTTTTGCCGTTTCAAACGACTCGGGGGAACTGGAAAAAGAATAAATGAGTATGGGTCTGTCCTTGTATTTACCCACTTCATTTATTCTTGATTTAAAATCCTGGGATGGAATGTTAATAGCATTCTTGAGGTTGCCTCTGTTACGCCAACTTGATTTCGACCGATTATTGAATTCCTCTACTAACCGGACATCAAGTATGACAAGGTCCTTTCTCATGCTGGCAAGTTTATCAAACTCATCACTCGAAATAAGTTTGTACCTGGAAGGATGAATCCAGTAATCGTCTTTGCCTTGGAGCTCATTTGCTGATGTGCCAACCCAATTATCCAGGCCGTCAAACAGAATACTAACGTTTATAAAGCCTTTATCCGCTAAAAAGTGCGCAGCTTTAGGGCTTTCTGCTCCATAATCATCAACGACTATAATCTGGCCATTCCTTGGAAGCCGCTGCAGGGAAATGGGCAGCGAATCCAAGGGGATATTCACGGCATTTTTAAGTCTTCCGTATGAATTGAGTTTCTCACTTGATGAGATTTCACGAAAGACAGAATCCTTTCTTATATCAAGTATAAAGGCGTTTTTGTTATTTTCAAAAGCGGTGATAAATTCCTGAGGGGAAAGTAGTTTGTATTTATTCTTTGTTTCGTAAAGGGAAACAGAACACGGCACCAGACTTTCATTTAACAGGTTCAAGGTTGTCATCCCGCCGTTAATATTAAATACTTTGGCAAATCCGCTGTCGGCAAGTAAAGCCGAAGCACGACGGCTGCGCTGACTATGTGAACAATAAACAAAAATCGGTTT
>JAJPJP010000237.1 GCA_021324175.1 Chitinophagia bacterium | reverse complement strand
TTAATTCAACCAAATTCATTGACGCCGGCTACGCTGCATGGTCATTGTCTGCCGATGATCCACGTCCGATCATTCCCGGGCGGATACCTGCTGAGCGGCGGGCAACCGGGAGACGACGGCAGCCGGCTGCAAAACCACAGGATAACGGTGATCCTTAACCGGCAAATCCGGTCTGGAAAAATTATTTTACTTATATATCACCGTTAGTCTATGGACGAAAAGAACTATTGCATTTTATATACCAGGATGGTAAACGTCCCGGGAACAATATTCCTGGTACCGTTTTCATAGGAAGCCACACTCAAATAGATCTTATGGGTCTGGGGATCAAGTGCCATCGTCTTTGCACGCACCTGCGTGGCGAGGGTCTGGATCACCTGATAGGAATCCGCACCATCCTGTTTGATGATGGTTGTCGTCGCGTCCCCGCAGGAACAAAAGATCAGCGAAGAACCGGGATCATAACAGACCGCATCCACGCCCGCTCCAATGGGCAGCGTAGTAATCACTTTGCCACTGGCAGCATCCAGGACAGAAAGACCCTTATTATCGCGGCACCCGGTGAAGATCCGGTTATGCACCGCGTCAAAAGCGAGACCGGTTGGTTTCCCGCAGGGAGCTAAGGGATAGGTGGCTTTAACTTCCAGGGCTTTCGTGTCAATGACCTTTAGGCTGTTCTGGTCTTCAATATTGTTATAGACCAGCCCCATCCCGTTTGAGGCAGCAAACTCCGGACTGCCCCCCAGGTCAATGGTCTTGACCAGCTCCAGGGTTTTGATATCAATCGCACAGGTGCTTTTGCTGTCCCCGTTAAACACAAACACTTTTTTTGAATAGGGATCGTAGATTATCCCGTCCTCATCGGTTGCGGCAAGGCTGATCGTCTTGATAATCTGGAAGGTCTTCAGATCGATCACCACCACGGCCTGTCCCCTTCCGTCAGAGATAAAGCCCTTGTTCACTTCGTTTACGATCGCGATGCCATGCACGCCTTTCAGACCCTGCACCACCCCTACTGGCTTTTCGGTCACCAGGTCGATCACATTGAATTCGGTTCCGTGCGATGCAAATAAATGATGATTGACCTGGTCAATGGCGACATAATCGTACCCGCCATCACCCGGCACCGGTATTTTTTTATCGAGCACATATTGCTGGGACCTCACGCTGAAAAAAGATATTCCGGCAAACAATAGAATCAGAGAATTCCTCATGTGTTTTTGTATGGATTGCATTAGATGGAAGTTTAAGCGATGAATGTAAATTGGCAAACTGGGGAAAATCTGAAGTTGACCGGCAATCCCTCTTCCGGCTCAATTTGTTTAAACGGGTGGTTGCGCGTCAGGGCCTGGCGTGCCTGGCTTCATATACGCCGAGCCTGCCTCCGCCCGGGAGGGTAAGATATACCAGCAGCCCCCAGCGCTGATCTGATACAGGACTGCACGGGATCGCCTGCGCACTCATTTCTTGTGTAAACGAATGGATGTCATCGCAGATCAGGTAGATCTCGCTATCCTTGTTTTCATTTGCCGGATGCACGGCGATCTCAGCAGGTGGCAAGGCAAAAATAAGCCAGCCGTGGCCCAGATCGACGTTCGGGAAATGGAGGACATCTTTAAAAAAGGTCTTGTCCGCTTCAGGATCTTTACTATAGATGATCGAATGTGCCCCGCTTATCATAAAAAGTATTTTTTGAAGGTTGCCTGTTCTTTTTTTGAGGTGGAGGAGTTCTGAAAAATTTTTCCATCTGGAACGGTGGTTAAGCCAAAAATCAGCGAATCATCATGCACGGTTTAATATCACTGCAGTGTGTTAGCAGACACAATTTAACTAGGAATTGCGGGAAAACCCTCATCAAAATGCTAAAAAAGCGATGGCTACAATGTATCCGGGCGCTTTACCTGAATGGTAACAAGGGCAGGACAAGACAACGATATGGTGTAAGCGTACAGCTGTTGTATCAGAAACGAACATAGGCATGTTATCAGCCTTTTTTAAATGGCTCATACACAGTGAAAATGATTTTTGGTCATTTCCTTGATATATAAAATAAAATTCCAGGCTCATGCTAAAAAATTATTTCAAAATTGCTTGGCGCAATATTACCCGCCGTAAAATATACACTGCCATTAATGTATTTGGGCTGGCTTTGGGAATTTGCTCATGCATGACCATTTACCTCCTAACGAAATTCGATCTGAGTTTTGATAAATTCCATCCTGACGGGAACCGCATTTATCGGATTGTTGGAGAAGCGCAGAATGACAAGGGCGAAAAAGTATTCTTGAATAGCATTACCGATGATGTCGCCGCATTTCAGAATCAGATCCCTGGATTTGAAGCAAAAGCAGGGCTCATAGATTTTGGCGAAGACGTTACTATTCCCGATGCCAATAAAGCTTCAAAAAAGTTTGAAAGCAGAATCCCCGGTTCCTATAACACCTCCACAATCATTACCTGGCCTGAATATTTTGACATATTTAAATATAAATGGTTAATGGGGACTCCGCGGGCCTTGGAGGATCCGTTCAAAGTGGTATTGACAGAAAATAGGGCAAGAGAATATTTTGGCAATATCCCGCTTAATGATATGATTGGCAAAACCGTGATCTACCAGGATTCGCTCCGGGTGAGTGTTTCCGGCATCGTCAAAGACTGGGTTGAAAATACGGACTTTGGCTATACTGATTTTATTTCCATTTCCACCGCGACGCATAGCTTTTTGAAACAAAAGATAAAGGCCGCAGACTGGACCAGTCTTCAGCCGCACAGTTCACTCGCTATGGTAAAACTGGACAAAGATGTTATGCCTGCAGAAATCAATAAAAAATTTGCTGCCTTCATCAAAGACCATGTAAAGTTTCAGCAACCGGGAACAAAACTGAATATGTTCCTGCAACCGCTGGGCGATATACATTTTACCAAGGAATTCCGGAGGGGCGATGACGGCGATGATTTTCGCAAAGCCTATATGCCGACTTTATATTCCCTGATGGGGGTCGCAGTATTTATCTTACTGATCGCCGCAGTAAATTTTATTAACCTTTCAACGGCTCAATCGGTTCAGCGTGCAAAAGAAATTGGTGTCCGGAAAGTCTTGGGAAGCAACCGGCAAAACATCACCTTCCAGTTCCTTGTTGAAACACTTGTACTGACACTATTGGCAGCTATCTTATCTGTTTTACTGGTCAATCCTTTACTTGCCTTATTTAAAGATTATATTCCGGAAGGGATTGAATTTCATCTTCTCAAACCCTCTACTTTAGTATTCCTTTTTTCTGTTATCGTGATAACGACCGTCTTTGCAGGATTTTATCCTGCCAGGGTTCTGGCTTCGTATTTACCTGTTTTAAGTTTAAAAGGAATATATTTTAAAAAGGGTTCAGAAAAAATCAATCTCCGCAAAGTGCTGATCGTTTTTCAGTTTACCATCTCGATGCTGTTTATCACTACGGCAATCATCATGGGTAAACAGATGAATTTCATGAAAACCGCTGACAAAGGTTTTAATTCGGATGCCATCATTACGGTTGACAAATGGCGGGACCGCGATAATAAATTAAAAATTCTTGCAGAGAAAGTGCGCCGAATTCAGGGAGTAGACCGGGTATTGTGGCAGGGAGACAGCCCAATGGGGTTTGCTAAAACGTCCACCACATTTACATTCAAGGGCAGGGAGGAAATAACTCTTCAGCCAGTCATCGAAGAAGGTGATGATCAGTATATACCCTTTTACCAGATGAAACTGATTGCCGGCAGAAACATGATACACGCTGACAGCCTGAATGAAATAATAGTCAACGAAACGCTGGCGAGAGCCATAGGTTTCGCAAACCCCGCTGACGCAGTCGGCAAACAGCTTTTTCATGGTTTTAATACAAACCCAAATGGTGCAAACGCTTCTCCGATTGTTGGAGTTGTCGCTGACTTTCACCAGGGTTCTCTTCACGACGCGATCCAGCCTGCAATCATAACCAATATGAAATTTTTCCGGCACAGCATTGCCATTAAACTTACCAGTGCGGAAAAAAGCGCGGAAGATGTAAAAACAATTTTAACTGCTGTGGAAAAGGAATGGAAAAAAATATTCCCTGAAGAAACATTCAATTATCATTTCATGAATGAATCAATAGGATTCCTGTACGGGCAGGAAGAAAAAACAGCATGGCTTGTGAATGTCGCTATGGGAATAACGATTTTAATTTCGTGCATGGGATTATTCGGGCTTGGAATGTTTACTGCCGAAAGAAGGACAAAGGAAATCGGAATCAGAAAAGTATTGGGGGCAAGTTTTGCAAATATTGCGACGATGTTGAGCCGGGATGTTGTATCCCTGATCATATTATCAATCATCATTGCCTCACCTGTTGCCTGGTATTTTATGCGCCAATGGCTTCAGGATTATGCATACCGTACAGACGTGAACTGGTGGGTATTTGCGGTGGCAGGGTTCTCTGCAATATTTATTGGACTGATGACGGTTAGCTTCCATGCCATAAAAGCAGCCATGGCAAATCCGGTAAAAAGTTTAAGAACTGAATAAAACAAAAGGCCCGGTTACCATTATCATACAATTGCGTTTACCTGCCAGGAAATAAAATCTTGCCGTTAGCGGGGAATGAAATTGACGGGGGGCCAAATCCCAAATAAATGCAGCCAGGATCACCGATGGATAAATTGAAATGACCAGGACCCGACCGGAGTTGGTGGCACAGGGGGAGTGATGCTCAAGAACTTCTTGG
>JAJPJP010000335.1 GCA_021324175.1 Chitinophagia bacterium | reverse complement strand
GTAAACACACGAGGAGAAGTAATCATAAAAAAAGGCACAGTTAGACGGATGCATATACACAAAATTTTTGCTGAAATCCAATGACGATAAATCCCCATAACCGGCTGGAAGATGTTTTAACCAGGAAATCTGCACACCACGCTCGCCAACAAGACAGTAGCGCACCCGTACCACTCAATTCATAATTTTGCCCAGGAATACTTCCACTTTAGCAGAAAAGGGGTTGCCCGACGAGCGCCGGAACGATACCACTTGGCCTACATGCCACAGGCAATCGGAAATGGGGCCGTTGATCATATTCCAAAAAGGAAGTTTTGTTCCCCCGAAATCCACCTTCAGTTTTTCCATATCCGCGTCACTAAATCCGGCAATTATGGTGCTGGCTTTCTTAAAATTCTCGAGGGTGGCTTTTCGCAGCTCGGCAAAAGTTTCAGTTTGGGCCGGCGGGATTTGGTTTCCCCCGACTACCCCGATGATCATGGTAGATAAAGCGTAGATGTGGTCAAGGGTTTCCCGGCTGGTGCGTGCCTCGGCGCTTGGCTTAAAGCTCAGATCTATGGGACGCAGACCTTCAGTAGCCCAATAATACCGAAAGCCCAGCCCATCCAGCATCCTGGACACTACAGTACCAGCGCTGTAATGGTCAGGCGCGGGAGGAAATACTCCGTAAAGCAGCGAATCACGCTGAGTCCTTGCCGTAAGCGATGCGAGCATAATGATACCAAAGAGTCCTGTTTTCATGATTGATTGCATTTTAATCTTTAGATAATGAAATTGTCCCCAGGCATACGGGAATTAAAAATAGGGTCAACCTTGTTCCTGATTAATTTTTTTCGACGAACTATAAAAAACAATGGACAAATAATTGCTTTTAGCTGTCTAAAGACCAGTCAGAATCCATCGATACTTCCCTGATTACAGGGAACCACAAATTGTAACAGTATCGCCTATCATTTGAAGATCCGTTTATCAAAGGGGAATTTTTCCGTTAAAAGGATGCTTATCCTGCTGAAATCGGGATGTTTTGGGTTGATCAGTAAATTATGATCGCCCTGGGTTACCGCGGAAGGGATTTGCAAGACACCATATTTATTGTCGGTAATAAACTGGTCGCCGATGATTTGTGTTGTCGTGGGATGAGGAAAGCTGTTCCAGCCGGCCGGCAGGTCTTTGATCGTCAACTTTAAGAGTGAAATGTCATCAGGAATAAAAATCGTCGTCATCATATAGTCTGCCGGCAACGTAGCCAGGGTAAAATGCACCGCTATTTCTGCCATCGCCAATGACCTGTTGGCAGCAGTGTAAATCATCTCCACGCCGATTGAATTCCATCTTGCGCCTTTTATGGCTGCTCCTTGCCCGGATAAAGTAGCGGCAAAGGCGGCTCTTGATAATCGATAGGCTTCCATCTACACCAGTATTCCGTAATTCATCCGGGTCAGTTCGCTGATGACCAGTTCCTTTCCATAGGAATCTTTCAGGAGCTCCATGGGTTTTAGACTGCCCAGCGAAAAAATGGGCGTGTCCAGCCAAAGTTTAAATTTTTCCATGTCCCCAAACACATCAAGACCGACCTTCGTCACTTCCGACATTTCAATTATTTTTTCCGACTGGATCGATTTAAAACTTTTGGAGGATTGCTTATAACGCTGTAACGATTTGGTGGAGATATCGAGGACATCGGCCCAGTCATTTTCGGTAAACGGCGTATAATGTTGAATCAGGTTGAATAAGGAATAAGGAACTCCCTGGCGGATAACCAGGATCATCAGCATTTTATTCGATAGAAAATCCGAATAGGTCAAATCTTTCTTTTGCTTCGGAAAATGCTTGGGCGGTTGTGAACGTTTGATGATGCTGGAAATTTCCTTGTCAAGCCTGCGCGTAATCGCTGTAGCTGGTACTGGCATAAGAATCCAATTTGGACATTTGTCTACAAAAATAAGACAAAGTTCCAAAATGTCCAAATCCCTTGCGTTCTATAAAGGAATACCCCGGTTCTTCACCAGATGGTAATGACGGACCAGCCGGTCGCCGTAATCTTTGTCCACGGCAAGGGTCTCTTTATAAAACGACTAAAGAAAACTCTTAGAATGAATTAATTTCTTTTAAACGCCAAACGCGCATAATGGTTCCTGACAGTATATCAGATACACAAATTGTAACAGTATCGTCGCTTTGTCTATGTTCTGAACAGTCGCAAGAAGATAATAATGCTGCTTGCCCTCTCCGTCCAGGTGTTTAAAAAGAATGCTGCACCCGCTGTAGTCCATCTCCGGCATGGGCTCCGTGGCATCAAGTTTGAAAAGTGAAGCGAAGAATCGTGGTTTATCGGGAGTAAATACAAAGGCGACCATGCCCTTTGGCTTGATGCCAATCGGGTCGTCGCACAGATAAAAGCTTTCATTTGCTAGTTGGATAGAACTCGTTTTGATAGCGGCAAATACTGAAACAATATAGACACATACTGCCGTTTCTTGTTCTAAAGCGGAAGGAACCTTCTCGATTTTTTTCGCACAAATTATAAGCGAAAATCAGGCCTGATTCGGAGCTACAATGGGTAAATTGAAATGCGTAACTTTTGGAGGTAAAGGATGCTCAGCTTTTGGTGTTCAGGTCTGGTCGGTAACCAGGAATTTGAGGATTGTCCAATATTTGTTTCAGTAAACAACCATACGAAAAATCTATTGAACTGCAACGGCCCAGATCCTCGGGTATTTACATCGCAGTATACAATGGAAAAAACCTGCATCAAAAACGGACACTTTGTGCATCAAAAACGAACAACTTCGTACATAAAACAATTCTACTTCCCTGTAAATCACTTAAATTATTTTTGGCATGCAAATAGCAGAAAATTATAAAAATGATTGATTAATAGTGTGTAAAACCCAGCGAAGTTTACCCCATCCGCCGTTGGAATTTATGTTTAGAAAATTGCCAGGGACAGGTAGTAAAACTATGCGGGATTTCAACTTATGGGATTCCTTTCGTTTTGGCGTTAAGCAGTGGCACCATTTACTGGATGGCAAGGCGTGGGCGGATAAATTATTGATCGGTGATCCGGAAATTTCAAAATAACCTACAAGAATCATGAATATAAAAGAATAGCTGTGAGGTATTCATCATCATTGTTAAGGAAGATTTATCAACGAATAGGTGGATGAATTCTTCTTCCGTTTTAAGAGAAGATATTTTTTGGATAGCTTTTAGCATGCGCTCAGAGAATTGTTTATTACAAATCAACCCGACAGCAATATTGCTAATGCGAATTAAATGGTTAATCTTAAAATTTTATTATGGACAAGAATTGCAATTCATCCTCGAATAAATTAGTCGAAGCTTGTTTGGTGCTGTTTGGCATTGCCTTAATTCCAATATCGCTTTTTGCCAGGAATCTGAATGACACCAGTCACTTTAAGCCAGGATTGCCAATTCCAACTGGAAAGTACCGTATTGCAACGAGAAATTTTTACATTGTTGATTCATCCCGTTTTGACTCATCTGGCAACCATTTTGGAAGAAATTTAAACTTTCAGATATGGTATCCTGCAGCAAGCAACCACATAGGTTCGGTCAACTACGTCTCTCCGGAACTTGACAGAGCAATGGTTCAGGACAAATATAACAATATCGATTCATCAACTTTGACGGAATGGATGAAACTGCCAGTCAATGTCGCTTTGAATGGAACTTCTTTTCGGGGCCGGAAATTTCCCTTGCTATTTTTTCTACATGGATTTGGAATGAGCCGCGCAAGTTATACAAGTATTGTAGCACAACTTGCCAGCGACGGCTATATTGTCCTCTCATTTGATAGCCCTCGTAGTGGTCTTATGGTATTACCTCATGGTCAGATATTGTATACGGTTTATGACGGTAAACCAGATCGCAAGTGTGAGTCAATGGCAGCAGACGCAAGTTTTCTGTTGAGCTGGGTTAAAAAAAACGCCCAAACCATTTTTGGAGAAATTCGGTCGCCGATAGATTTAAATAAGGTAGGAATTTTGGGTCATTCTTTGGGAGGCGCCGCTGCCTTACAAGCCTGCCGGAACGATGACCGTTTCGCGAGCGCTGTTGATTTAGACGGAGATCCGTTTGGCAAAGTCGCTGACAGCGGACTTAAAAAAAATACGCTTGTTTTACTAAATGAACCAAATTATCCTCCAGAACGCTTCAAAGAACCAGGCTCTAAATATAGTTGGGACTCCATGGGATTGGAAAGAAAAAATATTTGGCTGAATGTTTTTCGCAAAAATAAAACCGTAGGTAGCTACGCGATTCGCATCAATGGAACGAATCATTTTACATTCACTGATTTTCCTTTCTTGACGATCCAATATTACCGAAATCCTAATGCGGGAATTATTATTGAGAGACTCCGTGGTTTGAAAATCATCACCGAGTGCATTGAATCCTTTTTTACGATTTGCTTTGAAGGCCAGAAATCTGAAAAAATTGGTGCGATTGCAGCTAATTACCCCGAGACCAATTTGTATATCTCAAATCAATGATAAAACTGATTCCTGCCATAATTCATTGATATGTTGCTTGCGTGTATTTTCAGCGACAAAGCCGGCACTTCGACCGAGAGGAATTTTTCATCATCCCACTTTTTTTGCATATTTCGGTTAGTAATGAACCTCTGTAACGGTGGCATCTTGAACCATCATTTCGGTTGTATGGTGTACAACTATTTCGGATCATGCTGGACCAAAAATGGAGGCGATAAAGATGTGTAACATATACGCATAGCCATTATATATCTAGCAGAGAAAGAATTTGTTCCTCTGTGCGTATCACACGCTGTTTTTGTTGTCCCATATTTACCATTATGTCAAAGAGCTTCAAAGTTATTCTCTAATAACTTTCATTTGTACATGTCGATCCCCGGACCTTTACCGTTACACGATTGACACACTATTTGAAACACTATCACTATACGAAAAATCTATTGAATTGCAACGGCCCAGATCCTCGGGTATTTACCTTTTTTTAGCCGTGCCAGTTTTTTTGATAACGGCACATCTCCTCTCGATCCATACGTGATGATTCCGTAGTGCATTTTTAAATTTTTAGGTGTCTTTCCTGGCGATTGACGGATCATGATGGTCCGCTTTTTCGCGGGCCCAGGAAAAATAGGCGGCGTCTTGTTCGGAAACGAAATTATTAGCCATTAGCTGTTTTTCCATATGGTTTATGTATGCGCGCAATTGATTAACCTCGTGCCAGCGAGCGGACTCCTGCAACACCTTCTTAAAATCTGATTCTTCTTTTTCTTTTCGCTGACGAATTTTGAGTGCGGCATTCTCCCTTTCCTTTCTGAGTAATTCATCCTTTTCATTCTGCAAACGGACATCATACCAGTATTTTCCGATTAGTTCCAGCTTGGCTATGATGCCGGCAAGATAGCTCTCCAACGGAATGGTGCCATCGGCCCATTCTCTTTTATCATAATGGTCTATTTGAAAAGCCAAAACACCTGTGGGAAGAAAATCAGTACGTGTCCAGCCCCCATCAGTAACTGTCCCCCTTTTTGTCTTTTCGCGGAAAATGATTTTGATTTTCTGCTCGAGAATTACTGCGTAAGTACCCTCTTCAACGCGAATATCGTGGCCCCGTGCCCGCAGCGCTTTGATCAGCGTATCCATGAAGCGCAGCGCTCTTGCCGCATTAGCTGGTGTTACCCGGATATCCACGTATCCGGCGGGAGACCTGAGCAGTTCATGGGGCCGGTAATATTCATTGCGCCTGCGCTGTTCCAAAGCCTCTTTTGCCGCAAGAATTAATTTATCCGGCCTGGCAAGTTTGTCGGGGACAACCAATGATACCGCCGAATCTTCAGCAATCTCTTTGTTAAGGGCACCTAACGCCGACAGCTCAGGAGCTTTTGGTTCAGTTATTTCCCGGAGTAGCAATAATTCTTTTTTCGGATCGCTAGAAATCAACTTCGGTAAAGGCGGTTTGAAAACTTCTTTGCCATGCAAAATTTTCTGCCGGTATCCAATGTCCGGTAGCGGAATATTCAAATCCTTGCATATCGTTCTTAATCTTGAATCAGCTACCGGATATTCTTTGGAGAGCTTGCTGATTGGCGTTGACCAGACTAGGTCATAGAGGTTCTCCCGCGTAAGAATTTCTTTGATATCTTTTACATCTGTCATTGTTGCTCTTTCTATTTCTTTTCAATTTTGCGCACTTCGGGTTCCAGGTACATGGTTTTTGTGCGGCCTTTGACGAGTTGGGGTTTGATGATGCCTTCGTTAATGGCTCGGAGGAATGTCGCGTTGCTCACCCGCCTGATTTCCAGCGCTCCTTCTTTGGTAAGCAGCTGGTCCTGTGCCTTGCCATGACCAAGGATGATATTGGCTACCGGATGGCCTTGCAAAAAACGATGGACGATTTCTTTGAAAAAAGTTCGGAGGCCCGCATTGCCTTCCACCCCCTATCCAAAGGCTCATATCCTAATAAATTCACGGAATTCATAAACAAAATGATTGATGAGGCGGAAAAGCGAGCCGGCGACCAACAATTAAGCCAAATGAAATAGCCCTCGCGAAATCCCATTCCTCCTTATTTCCCCTTTTATGTTATAGCGTGTATCAGGTAACAATTCTACAGTGAGCTTATTCCCATTTGCTTTGACTCTTGTGGTTGATTCCAAATATGAAATCGACCAGGTCCCGACAAAATGGTATTCCACGAGTTCGAATGTTTTTAATTCCGGTATGCTTGCCTTGTTTGAACACGCAATGTTAAGCACATTGGTCTGCTTATCCTGGATGCAAAATATGTTATCAGGCGGACCGTCAACCAACAATGACTTTTCCCAGTCAGTAGTCAGCAAAATGGTATTGGTTCCTTGAAACTTGGTATAAAATATCTGATACTGTTCCATGATAAATTATCCTTTGTGATTTTTCCCCATCATCTACTCGGAAGTTTGCGCCCGCTTGAGAAAAAGAACCTTTACAAGTATCGGTGAGGTCAATCATGCCTTCTGTCAGAAGGTGGATATCCTCAACGTAAAACGTTATAAAGGCTCTGATTTCTCTCGCAGGGAGCTCTTCGAGAAGAATGAGCAGAGGTTGTTAAAACGACTGCTTGCAAATCCATTCGTTCTCAAGTCAGTATCCAAGGCTACCGTGCAGCCAAACTACCACATCGAACTGCGCAGTATCCACGAATACTTTTCCGTGCCCTACGTCTACGCCGGCAAGCGAGTTAACGTGCTCTGGGACAATCACTCACTTGAAGTCTACCTGGACAACAAGCGGATCGCTGTCCATAACAGGACTGGAAGACGGTATGGGAAGTATAACACTCTTCTCGAGAATATGCCAGCCAATCATGTTAAGGCAACCGAACTCCGAGGACTCTCTGAAGAAAAACTCATAGCGATGGCCCGAAAAGTTGGGCATAAAGGCACCCAGATTGTCTCGCAAGTAATTAAAACCTACAATTACCCACAGCAGGCTTTTAAATCTTGCAATGCCATCCTGCTTCTACAAAAGCAATATGGAAAAGAGCGTCTGGAATCCGCCTGTGTGCATGCCCTTGCCACTGAAAGATGCTGTTACATTGCCGTAAAGAACATCTTAAAATCGGGTTTGGATAACCAACTCCCCTTTTCTGATGGCCCGACACCGCCTCCCGCTACCCCTCCGAGAGATAACGTTCGCGGATCCGGTCACTACAGTTAACTGTTAACCCATTAAGACCATAACAGTACCCGTTGATACACTAGTTCCTCTTCACTCGCGAGTTCTTTTCTTTTATTACACGATTTGTTGGTTCATCATCACTCCGAAACACTGGTTCACTTTATTCCGAAATACTCATTTAACAAACTGGTCAACATCAAAGGAATCCCTAGTCACGTCATTCGGTATATACATCACCACCAAAAGATGCTGCCTCAACGCTGCTTCAAAATACGGGTTGTTCCCCACTTTCACGACCTAATCATCAGGGCTTGGAGCCTGAAGTATCCAAATCTAAGCCCATATCATTTAGATGAACATCCTGCGTCATCCACTTTGCAGGATATGCGCCTTTTAGGTAATAATTAAAGAATTGCGCGAGGCGCATTGAATAATCCAATCGATTATATTCATCATCTAGTAAATGGTCCTCATTAGGATATTGTAAGAGCCAAACTTTTTTTTGCAAGCTTGCCAAAGCACGATAAAATTCAAGAGCTTGCGACAGTTTTACCCGGGTATCTTTAACTGTGTGCATAAGCAATAGCGGTGTACGCACTTTATTTGCCCAATAAATAGGCGAGTTCCGTATGTATACACCCGGGTTTTGCCATAATGAAGTTCCCAATCTAGCTTGTCCTGATATAAAGTAATAGTTATAGGCGACGATGCTAAATTGTCCGTAAAAGCTCACTTCATCGGCATAACCGGAAGCGGATGCGGCAGCTTTAAATCTTGCAGTTTGGGTGATGATATAGTTTGTCTCCCACCCACCAAAACTATGACCCTGCAGCCCCAAAGCCTTTCCATTGACCCATGGAAATCGGACCAAGGCGTCTGCAGCTGCATTTACATTCTCGTAAGCACATTCACCCGTGGAGCCCTGTTGATAATATATTATATCTGGTACGAATACAAGGTAACCATTACTGACAAACCATGGTATATTCAAGCAGCCGTCGCTCAAAGTGGCATTCAAATATATATTTAGTAAGTCTGCATTTTTTTCATAATAATAAAAAATAACCGGGTATTTCCGATGGGGATCGAAATTTTCTGGCTTGAATAGAATTCCTTCTGATTTGCGTCCATTGGGTAGCGAAAAGCGGATGAGTTCGGTCGAATACCAATTGTATTTCTTCTCGGGCTCCAGATGAGTCAAGGCTTTATAGGTTCGAAAATCGGAAGTAACAAACAAATTTGGATATTCACGTGTGCTCATTCTTTGCACCAAATAAGTATTTGAATTTTTTGCTTTTAATGGGTGATCTATGATGTCAGGGGCACCCCCACCAATATCAGAATCATTGCGATTAGGGTACGAGTATATAAACTTCACCATTGACAACTTTACCAGGGAATTACTTTTTCCTAACACAAGTTGAAAGAATCCGCTTTCTTTTGTGAGTACATCAAACGCAGACAGGAGCAGGGTGTCCTTCAAAAACCTATCCGGGCCAAAGTCTACAACTCGAAATCGAATCCGCTGGCTAATTCCTAACCTTTTTGTTAGATTAATAGGTTCTCCACGTCCCTCAGGGTCCACTTCCCAAATGTCAAATCGTCCATTAATTAAGACATTGCTATCATTTTTAAACCAACCTATTATACCTTCAGCCCCGGTATTCGATATTATCCTATCCGACCAAATATCACCTATTTTGTATAATGGTTCGGAAATGGCTTTTCCAATGATTACTTTATGATTGTCTTTAAAATCATAAATATTCCACTCACAACTTTCCTGGTCATACCAAGTGATATATTTGCCTGTTGGGGAAAATCCTATGCCATCCAGAATACCATTTCGTTTAAGCAACTTTCTTGATCCGTCCCTGATTGAAACAAGATACAAATCTGATCGCTGCCATTCGCTGGGTAAAGTGAGGTTGGGGTGAGGATCTGGTAAGGTTGTGACTAAGGCATAACTATCCTCCACATCCACAATCAAAGAGACTGCTCTTGTGTCTTTATCATGGCGTATAACAATAATATGGCCCTTTTCGGTCAAATGGATCGCAGCTTCTCCTTCTTTGCCGAAAATATTATCCAATCCTTCAGCCTTGTAATTGTTAATTCTTATCTTTCTGTTATGGTCGTTAAAAAAATTAGATTTGGTGGTGTCTACTTTTTGGATAGGAAAGTAGATTTCGTCATCGGTTTTTCCAAATGTAATGTCCCCGTCTTGAATAGTCCAGCCCTCCATCCCACTCGCGGAGGAATTTACGACCGTTATCGCGCTGTCCATGCCGAGTTTATACAACTTGAGGGTCAATGATGGCTCTTTACCAATGGAATCTGTCACCAGAAATGCTAACTCATCGCCCTTCTTATTAAACGAAAAAACATTGCCTGTAAAATTGTCTGAAACCGTCAATAAGGTATCTGGATCGAAATTTACCCAAATAAGCGATTTAAGATTGTTGGAACTGCTGTTCTTGATTTTTAACAATAGTGCGTTACCTTGATCATTGAATACATACATTTCAACCCCACTGAATCGTCTTTTCCGTCCAGTTTGCAGATTATAAAGGTATAAACTGCAGTCTGAATCACCCCTCATGAAACCCAGCCAACCATCATTACCGGGCGCTAGTTGAAAGGATTTAACCGAATCAAAACATTTTATGTTGTCATCGTCTAGATTTAGTATATAAAGACTGTCGTGATTATTCCGAAAAATCAGTCTCCGGCTGTCAACTGTGAAACTACACGCACTAACATTGGCAAAAGTTCGCTTCCATTCCCGACCCAAAGCAGTAACCACCATACAAGAATTTCCGCCTCCAGTGTCCAGCTTATAAGTAATAAATTTCCCATTATTGCTTATTGCCTCTGCGCTTAAGTAGGGCCAATTTTTGCTAGCGGCATAATCCAACGGTTTTTTTTGGGCTAATAAAAAATTGCTTGTTCCAAAGCCAAATAATAATATAAAAAGGAATTTCATAAGTCTTTCATATTTTCTACCTAAACTCCTCTGAGCCCCCGGTTCGTCCAACCCAGGTTCTTTCCCCGTTTTGCATTTTTGTGATAGTCGTTTTAAGATTTACCTCGTCCGATCTATTAATTCGCACATTACTTTCGACAGCTCTCAAAGCCCCTTGTTCCCACAAAATTGCCTGTTTCTTCGAGCCTGTCTTATACAGCAAATTGGCATAAGTATCCATGTAGTTATAGACTTCGCTTTTTCTGCAAGCTATAGTGTCGGAGAGATCAGGTACCATCCTCCTTGCCATTTTGACTCCAATTGACAACAACCTGGGATTATTGGAACGCATAAATACCAAATCCCATAAAATAGAGTTCAAATCATAAGTATCCAATTTATTTCCATATTTCTTTAGGCAGATAATTGTAGCCCGATCACATAAAGACCACAACTTTCTGTCCGCATAGAACCTTGGTTTCTCCATCACAATAATTGAATCGGGATTATAAGCAAGACACTTTTTTTTTATTTGCATGACAATCCTATTCCAAGAGGGGGTGGAAGTGGAGTCATGATACAAGGGTCCTCTGAGCATCTTATTGACAATATCAATTTCATAGGCCTGATAGATAGTTTGAATAACTGCAGAATTCGCTGCCAAATACTTTTGCATTATAGTCTCTTTGATCTTCGACCAATTTATGACTGACCTACTATTTCTAAAAAGCGGAGCAATTTCCTCGTTCTCAATGATCTTGCCGATAGTTCTCTCAGCCATCCCTTGTTCGTGGAGGGTACTGTCCAGCTTGCTTAAATTGTTCAAAAAAAACTGGAAGCCCCGATCCTGCGAAGATTGCATCGCATATCTAATTAAATTGATAGTCTCGACGTTAAAGGGGTCTTCGATACAATCAAAATAAGCATTCGAAAGGCATTCCGAACCCTTTACGTCCCCTAGCTGCAATGCAGTCATCAATTCATGTCGTAAAAAAACAGAGTCATGTAAGTGCAGCTTGGATTTCTCAATCCCAGTGTAGTATTGTTGGTTCGAATCTAGCGCTTCTCTAGCCTTAACAATAAAACTCATGGGATCACTACCAGTCGCACCGACTACCCGATGCAAAGGCTGGCCATCAGGGCCGAAATAAAGATAAGTAGGGTATTCGTTTATGAAATAGGTTGATCCGATACTGGTAGCATCTAAATACCATTTTTTTATTTCTTCTCCATCCTTAGCCGTTCGATCCATCTGTACCGCGACACTGATGAAATTTTTATTCATGAAATCCCCCACTGCTTTCTGAGTAAAAATATTTTGACTCATGAATTTGCATGGACCGCACCATGTGGCGTAACAATCCATAAATATAGGCTTTCCTTCTGCCTTTGCTTTTAGCTTGATATCATCCCAGGAAAGTCCCCGTTCAAAAATAATTCCGGTATTTCCAGTTACTTGTTGTGATAACGAGGAATTCTGAGCGATCAAGATAGCGGGAGCACTCAATAAAAAAAACAGAATCCACTTCATTGTAAGATTTCTTTATTTAATTATAACCGAGATTTTGAGTAAGTTTAGAATTAAGCTGTATCTCGGATTCAGGGATGGGGAACAATGCCTCGTATGGGTTCCAAATGCCGCCTTTTTGCTGACAAAAATTTCCGGGGGCACCCATGACAGAATTGATCAAATTTGTTCTCTGCAGATCGAACCACCGATGACCCCATTCCATAAATAGTTCAACCCGCCGCTCATGCAAAATAGCGCTCAGCAATGGGCCATTTGAAGCCGAGTTGTAGCTTGCCAGCCCGGCTCTGCTTCTGATAAGATTCAAATCATTGATAGCATCCGATGAGTCTCCCAAGTTTGCTTCTGCCTCAGCGCGGATCAGGTATTGTTCCGCTAATCTTAGCACCATTAAATATTCTGTCGGTGAGCCATTAGAGCTGCTTAGTTTATATTTATAGGGATAATAAAAGGTAACTCCAGCTGACGCAAAACTGTCTACCCAGTTAACTCTTCTTTGATCTCCCGGCTCAAATGT
>JAJPJP010000046.1 GCA_021324175.1 Chitinophagia bacterium | reverse complement strand
GTTCTGATTTTCATATTAAAATGTTTAGAAAGTGATCGTCAATAATTTTAGAATTTTCGCTCTCATTTGTACAGGTCGAATCCTGCGTATCCTTCTGCAGCTCTTTGTGGAGCACGGTTTACATAAAATTGCCTGTCTTGGGGGGCCATTGTCGCCAGCCCATCGACATAGCGGTTGTACATGCAAAATGCCGCGGCAATCAGGACCGTGTCGTGAATTTCCCTGTCCGTTGCGCCTTCCTTTTTTGCATGCTCGATTTGTTCCGGCGTTACGTGCTTGCCGCTTTTTTGGACGCTCCCCGCGATCGCAAGCAGCGTCTTCATTTTCGCGGAAATCGGTGCTGACTGATAATCTTTTTTGATGGCATCGATCGCGGGAATATCGCAACCCAGGTAATAACCCGCGAAAGCACCATGGACGTTCTGACAAAAAAAACAGTCATTCAGCGAGGAGACATAGGTGCCGATCAGTTCCCTTTCGCCACGCGAAAGCGTATTGTTATCATCACGCAGAAGTACTTCAGCGAGCTCATTGAGTGGCTTTGCCGTTTCGGGTCTAAAGGCCATGGGTCCGCGTATTCCGGGCAAATCGGGCAAATTGATATGTGGCATGATGGCTAAGTTTTAGATTAATTCGTGATTTAATTCAGGACACCGTGTTGGGCGTGTTTGGCATGACATAGCCCCTGGCCATCCGTGCACCCATTTCCGCATACATTGTTGGATCGGTCGGCGTCCAGCTCGCCAGCCCGTCGACATACCGGTTGAACATGCAAAAAGCGGCGGCGATCAAGACCGTATCATGTATTTCCCGGTCGGTCGCGCCCAATTTTTTTGCAGCATCAATATCCTCAGGCCTGACCTCTTTCCCCAGCACCTGGACCTTCCCGGCAATGCGAAGCAGTGCTTTCAACTTGTCACTGATCTGCGAATGGTCCATGTCCTTCAGCACTTCGTCCACGATGTTTTCGCGTTTGCCGTAAAGACACCTGGATGCCGCTGCGTGGCTGCTCATACAAAACAGGCAATCGTTCCGGGATGACACATAGGCGGCAATCAGTTCCCTCTCCGCTTCTGAAAGTGTTGATTCGCCCCTTAACAAGACCTGAGCCAGCGCATACAGCGGCTTTCCTGTTTCCGGTCTGAACATCACCAGGCTCCTGATTCCCGGAACACCATCGGGTACATTGATATATGCCATTTAGTTGTCTGTTTTAATCAAGTATTTTATGCCAGTTCTATTTTTGTTTTTCTTTCCGCCGTCGATATCAGGGTTGCAACGAGACCCGCAACGAACACAAATGAAAAAATGAAGAGCGCGTTTCCGTATCCGCCAAGTACCGATTGCAGTAGTCCGACGAATAGGATCGCCGTCGCCGTGAGCAGTCTCCCGATGTTAAAGCAAAAACCCGTTGCGGTTGCCCGAATCTTCACCGGGAAAAGTTCAGGAATATACACCGACAATACCCCCTGGCTTGCACCAAAGAATAAGGCGATGCCCGTTACCTCGACATAGACCATGTTGCTGAAAAAGGAATTGGTTTTGAACAACAGAAATGAGCAGGTGCTGCAGGCAGCAAAGCAAAGGAGCATCGATTTTCTTGAACCAATGGCATTGAGCAGCCAGCCCGACAGGAAGCCACCTGTGAGACCGCCTGCGGCAAAAACCATCATGACAGATCCCACCTTGTCGCTTCCGCCCGACGTCATTAAACCCTGCAACCAGGTGGGCAGCCACGAAAATATCGCCCAAAGTCCAATCAGCATCGTACCAAAAATGACTGACCCGATCAGCAGGTCTCTCCCATATTCCCGGGAAAATATCGATTCCGCCTTTTCTTCTTTTTCGTGAACTGCTCCCCTGCTGCGTTTCCATTTCTCGGACTCTTTCAATAACCAGAAGGATAATAAGGAGAGTATCACCGGGGCAACGCCAATTAAAAAAGCCTGCCGCCAATCGAATCCCGTCCGCGCGATCAATGCCGCGGAAAAAATCCCGACCGGCATGGAGATCGACAATATCCCCATAAAGACAGCCTTGCTTCTCTCAGGCCATTCCTCGATCATGATTGTTGTCGATGCGACCAAAACGCCGCCCATTCCAAACCCGCTTGCGAGCCGACAGAAGACGACTGAGAGCCACCCGTGCATAGAACCTGTGAGGCATGTAAATACCCCGTAGCACAAAATCGAAAATACCATTGCGTTTTTTCGCCCCATTCGGTCACCGACCACGCCCCAGACAAAGCCACCAACGGCCCACCCAAAAATAAAAGCTGCATTAATATAGGCGCCGATCGTCGGAATGTCCGCATTGCCCGCGCCCTGCAAATCTTTCGTAACAGCAGGCAGGTAAATACTCATGAGGGTGGAAACAATGCCGCCAAACGCAATACTCAAAAAACAGATTGCAAAAAGAAGCATGTGATACCTGCTTATATTTTCGGTTTGCTGGCGCATTATTTAACGGGTTGATTTTTTAAATGCTCGTAGCCGTTTTTCAAGCGGTTGTATCCATGCTCCTTTAACCGGTTTCCAAGGTTATTATAAAAATCGGATTGGACAGGCGTGACCGTTGCCAGGCCGTCCACATACCTGTTATAAAGGCAAAAAAGCGCGGCAATCAAAACCGTGTCGTGGATTTCAATATCGGTCGCCCCCTCCTCCTTTGCCCATTGAATGGATTCCGGCGTGACATTTTTTCCGCCTTGCTGGACCTGGCTGGCGATGGTCAACAATGCTTTCATCTTCTCACTGACTGGCGCCGTGGGCAAATCTTTTTTGACCTTTTCCGACGTATCTGTCTCGCCGAGTATGACATTGGCAGCAGCCGTGTGGGCCGCGGTGCAGAATGAGCACTGATTACGGGACGAAACAAGGGTGGCGATCAGTTCGCGCTCCCCTTCAGTAAGGGTCGAAGGGCCACGCATCAGGACCTGGGTAAGTTCACGTATCGGCGCTGCTGAATCCTGGCGGTACTCCAGCAACCCTGTGATGCCCGGCAAATGGGCCTCCAGCGGAATGTATGGCATGTGTGTTATTTTTTCTCCAAAATAAAAAGGATAGTTGAGCGATGTTTAACTATTCCCATTCTCTATGTACAGGTGGAAAAGCGATGCGCTTTTGAAGGGGTATTTTAACAATTTTCAGGAGGCTGCTCCGGCGAAGAGAGCAAGGCAGACGGAAGGTGTACCCGGTATCCATCAAACCTTTTTGCTAGGTCATGCGAGCAATTAGCGGCTAAAACAATATTATTTTCCAGTCGGCATTCGAAAGAAAAGTTCTTCGACGAATTCTGCTGAGAGCCCTTCTTGCCAGTTTGCGTGCCTGCCTGTAAATCATTCACGGTTTTGAAATAATCGTCTTTAGCCGCCTGGAGACGGATCGAAGTCTTGTTGGGTATGCATAAGAGTTCAAGACAATCATTGAACATCCTGCGTTTAACATACTTGTACTGGATGCCTCCGATTTCCACCTGCCCGTCGACGCGTTCAAAAGCCTTTGAATTGGTGTAATAAGGAAGATTGGTAGCGGGAATTTTGATGGATACCAGTTCTGACTCATCATAAATGTTTTCGTCCAGCCGGGTTTCCAGCTTGTTGTTTTCTTTATCTTCTACTATGGCAATATACAGCTGATAACCAAACCAGTTAAAGGTGAGAATTCCCAAAAGCAATATAGCAGCAAATCTCTTCACGTGGGTCTAAAAATACGGTTAATTTATCAGCGCCAAAAAAATAAACCCCGATCATCTGTTAACTTTTAAATAGAATATCTTTTTTGCAAGTTCAGTCAGCAGCACATAGGCCATAATAATCAATGCAATCAATAGATACAGTTTGAGCGGCAAAGGGGTGAACCCCAGTAACGATGCGACTGGCGAGAGTGGGATGAGCAGCGTAATCAGTACGACAAATGCTGTTGCCAGCACGAGGTATTTCCCAGGCCGGCTTTTAAATACCGTTTTTGAAGTCCGGATAATCAGCACGATCAGTGCGGCTGACACGACCGATTCGACAAACCAACCTGTCCGGAAGACCTGCTCTGAGGCTTTGACAACATATAGGAGGACAAAAAATGTCACATAGTCGAAGAGCGAGCTGATAATCCCGAAGACCACCATGAATGTCCTGATGAATTTCATATTCATTCTTGCGGGCTTATCGACCATTTCCTCATCGACTGCGTCTGTCGCGATGGTCATCTCGGGGATATCCGTCAGTAAATTGACGAGGAGGACCTGCTTGGGAAGCAAAGGCAGAAAGGTCAATAACAGCGATGAACCCGCCATGCTGAACATGTTGCCGAAATTGGCGCTCGTGGCCATAAAAATATATTTCAGTGTGTTGGCGAAAGTCTTCCTCCCTTCTTTAATGCCGTTTTGCAACACGTCGAGGTTATCAGCGAGCAGTACAATGTCTGCGGCGTCTTTAGCAACATCAGCTGCACCATATACACTGATACCAACATCTGCCGTGTGAAGTGCAGGCGCATCGTTTATGCCGTCACCCATGAAACCGACGACATTGCCTGCTCGTTTTAAAGCGATCAGGATTCGCTCTTTTTGATTGGGCTCCACCGCGGCAAACACATTCGTCCGCGGCGCCTTTTGCACCAGGGCTTCGGTGCTCATATCTTGCAATTCTTCGCCGGTAATGATAACAGGCTCATCCACGCCTACCTGCCTGCTGATATAACGGGCAATTAGCGCATTGTCCCCGGTGATGATTTTTAAAGAGACTCCGGCTGCATGCAGTCTGGCCAGGGTAGCCGCCGCATCAGGTTTAAGCGGATCAGTCAATAGCAAGATCCCCGCCAGGGTCATGTCCTTTTCGTCATCTTTTGTTATCTCCTTTTTTTGCTGGAGATTTTTGTAAGCGACGCAAATAATCCTGAATCCTTCTGAACAATGGGACTGAATCCGTCCGAGTACTTTATCCCTGACGGAACTTAAGTCAACAATATTTCCGCTTTTGTCTTCAGCCTGACTGCAGATGGAAATAATTTCGTCGAATGCCCCTTTGGTGACGAGCAACTGGCTTCCATGATCATTTACCAGAATGCTCAGTCTTTTCCTGATGAAATCATAAGGGATCTCATCTTCTTTAACCACATTCTGCATATCCGGCGACCCGAAATTTCTGATGGCCTCATCGATCGGGTTCGAAAAACCACTTTCAAAATGAGCATTCAGGTAGGCCAATCGAAAAGTCTTGTCGCTCTCGTCTCCGTTGATGTCAGCTGCTTTCGCCAGCGTGATTTTTCCCTGCGTGATCGTGCCCGTCTTGTCGGTACATAGTACATTCATGCTGCCAAAGTTCTCAATGGCCGACAGCCGCTTAACGATGACTTTTAGCCCCGCCATCCTGGACGCTCCCTTGGACAAGTTGATGCTGATGATTGCGGGTAGTAGCTGCGGCGTCAGGCCTACGGCGATGGCAAGAGAAAAAAGAAACGATTCGAGCCATGGCTTGTGAAGAAGGATATTGATGACAAAAACAAGAACGACGAGGATCAGCGTCACCTGCATCAAAAAAAGTCCGAAACGTTTGATTTCCTTTTCAAATTCAGTTTCCGGTTTCAGTTTTCGAAGATGCTGTGAAATCTTCCCAAATTCCGTATTTATTCCCGTACCAACCACGGCGGCCTTCGCAGTACCGCTGATCACATGCGTGCCCATAAAAATGCAGTTAGTACGGCCGGCGAGGGATGTCGTCGCCGGCAGCTGTCCGCATTTTTTTTCCGCCGGGAAAGTCTCGCCCGTCAGCGTCGCTTCGTTTAAAAAAAGATTATTGGATTCAATCAACCTTGAATCTCCAGGCACTGTATTGCCGGCGCTTAATGAGACAATGTCGCCTACTACCACATTTTCAATCGGAATAGTTTCCTGGGAACCATCTCTCAAAACGCTGGTGGTTATCCGTACAAGGGAGAGCAGTTTACCCAGCGCGTCTGCTGCGCCTTTTTCCTGGAAAAAACTTAAAGATGCGCTGATCAATATGATGAGCAGGATGATGACCGCGTCAGTTTGATCGTTCAGGAAAAACGAAAGTATTGCAGCCCCGATGAGAATCAGCGTGATGGGGTTGTAAAATTGCTTCAAAAACAAAACAAGGCTTCCTGTCCTGCCGGCCGCCTGAATTTTATTCGGTCCGAATTCCTCGAGCCGTTTGGTCGCGTTCATTTCCGATAAACCATTGGCGCCGCTACTCAGCCTTGAAAGCAGTTCGCTTTCAGAACAATCCCAATATTTCTCGTTAAAGTCGTCCAAAGAATAACTACTTTATATTTTTGCGAAGCAAGTCTCACAGTAAATTAAGGAAAAGTAATATACCTGCTGACCTAATTCCAAAAAGCCGCATAAATTTGACCCGACTCTTAATTTTCAGTCATGAGAATCTTTGCCACACTTCTTTTTGCAGCGCTGACTTGCACAAGTTTTTGCTTCGCTCAAATCAAAGAATATTATATTGACCCAGACAGCACGTTAACGGGAATAAAACAAATTCATGTCGGTCATCTGATTACCCTTGATCCTGCCAGCAGGTCCCAGAAAAAATTATTGATCTCCATACCGGGCACTACCGGTGCAAGCACGGCGATGAAGTCGTTAGACAGTGTTGCTGCACTCGAGGGATATCATGCGATCAGTATTGACTATCCAAATAACCGAAACACGGCAACTTTTATCAACAGCCCGGATCGCGCGGCCTTTGACAAATTCCGCCAGGAACTTGATTTCGGCACGCCGGTTTCGGACTCAGTCGTTGTGGACACCTTGAATAGCATTGTCAACAGGGTCACGAGGCTGGTCCTTTACCTGGCCAGGACAAGACCCGGCGAAGGCTGGGATGCCTTCTTGCAGCAAGGAAAAATGAACTGGGGCCTCGTTACCCTCGCGGGGCATTCGCAGGGCGCCGGCCACGTGAGCTATATCGGCCACGCATTCAAAGTGCGCAAAGTCATCATGCTTTCCGGCCCGCAGGATTTCCTCGGCCGATACGACATGCCCGCTCCCTGGCTATCCGCTCCCTCAAGATCGGCGTACAATAATTTCTATTCATTTCTTCATGAAGACGACGTGTACGACACCCGGCACCAGGTGCGCAACGACCTGGCGGTGATGCATTCAGATTCATCTGTCATTTACCGCTTTGCCAAAATGGATGAATTTCCAAAAAATGCCCGAATTTTTATTTCTGAAATACAGATCTGGCCCGATAGAAAAAATACGGGCTACGAAAATCACATGACGACTATTTTGCCCTTCCACAGCAAGGTATGGGTTTGGCTGTTGCGGAATTGACGGGCTTCAGTCCTGGATCAATGATTATTTTTTAGTCTTTCACTTCAATGAAAACGGACTTGCTCGCCATTCTCCCGTCGGGCGAGAGACCTTCAACGATAACAGCATATTTTCCTGGAATATCGGAGGCATAAAAATTCAATTTGTTTTTGCCGGACGAATCAGTCCTGATATCCGGCGACCAACACAATACATTTCTAAAATCGGGAAAATTGCTCGATCTTTTTTGCTCGGTATCATAAACGGGACTATAAAACTCTCTCCGCACTTGCAAACCTTCGTAGTCTAAAACGGCAGCATGCGGATCGAGATCAAAACCTGGCAAATTTCCCTTGTAGGTTGTAAAGCTCAGGATACCGTCGAACGAAGTTACATTCTCCAAAAATCGCTCATTGAGTACGTCCAGTCTTTTTATTTTCAGTGGGTCATATGCCATGAATTTATTCATATCGAACATAGGAACACCATCGAGCAGGACGAGGGGTTCGCCGTCAAAGAATTGGCTCCTGCGAACATCGGCAACCTGCAGGTGGAATTCACCTTTTCTTAGTCGCACGCTGGTGAGTTCCACGTATTCGCGCAGCACTTCCTCCAGGGTAGTGAACCGAGTATATTTATCCAGCAGGTAGGTTTTTGAAGGATTCCCAAAGAATGCATTGGTGTCTGCGGGAGAATTGACAAACGCCGATAGCTTATCCGACGACCAGATATTCTGCACCTGCATACTGATGCTTTGATCCTCGATCATATGACGGAGATTCTCCGCCACCTTGAAAGGCTGCAGTTTGATGTCACTGTATTTTTCAAAAAATGGGTTGGCGATATCTACCCTCGCCAAACTGTCGTCACGCGAATTTGTTTGAGCAATAATTTCGTGAGTGCCGTAAATGTTTTTTGTTTCGAATTTAACCGTGCCGGTGGAATCGCTTGTTGACGCAAAAACCCTGGCACTGGTTGATGGAATGGAGACGTAGGCGGTTATATTTCTTTCTTCCTTGCCGCTCCTGGCATCAACTACTTTTCCGACAATGATGTGGCCATTGTATTCCGGTGGGAAAGCTGGGGATCGCCCTGCGTTGCTGAGAACCTTACTCCAGTCGAAACGGCGCCATCCCTGAGTCAACATGAGGTTGTCCACTGCCATTGCCTGATCGGCGGACGGTCTTAAATAGTATTCAGGCGATTCGATGGCTCCTTTGAGATCGGAAGTGAGCCAAAAATAACTTGCGATGTCAGGGCCGTCGATGTTTTGTAAAGAGTCCAGATTGAACACTGAGACAGACATATCCGCTGCGGCAGGCTTATCCTGCTCATCGGTAACCTCAATCGACAGCCTGATTTGATCTCTCGTCTTATACGCTGTTCCGTCCGGGTTAAGCTTCATCTCCAATTTTCTCGTGGGCGTTTTGAAATACAAACGTTCGCAGACCGGCGACCCGTTGTCATCAAAAATCGTAAAGTGGGAAATCCCCTCTCCCAGTTCATTTAATCCGACGAGAAACCGAATCTCGCCATTTTGCAAAACCAGCCGTTTGCCGAATTTTACCGACTGCCCGGTGTGAACGAATAAATAGACGGCTCCGCCGGTAGACATATTGCTATGGACTTCGACCGCAATCTTGTCGCTTTCGGCGGAGCTGAGTCTCAACACATACCCTCGGGGAAATATCTCAGGTAAATCCGATCTTATTTTTTTACCGTCAGGCATCTCAAAAAATGCACGGTAGAAATGCCCTGCTAAGGGCGTAAAATCAAAACTACCCATGCCGAATTGAAATGTCCGGAACCTGGTGGCCGTATCACCTGTGTCATCCACGATGTAGCCGGAGCAGCCAATCCCACTGCCGTCCGGACCAACCACTTTGAAGGCGACCCGGCTGCCGATGCCGGCGACAAGATTTCCGCCCTCAGGAAAAAAATGAATATCAGGCGGCAATTCCTTGAGCCTAGCCTCGGTGGCTATTGCTTTTTGCGAGTTAACGATCAAAATCTTTTTTTCAAAGAAGAAATCGGGGCCGAAATTTTTCATCCAATTGGTGTAGGCCCTGAGTTTATAATTGCCCGAATTGATGCTTACCGGCAAGTAAAATGAGCCATTGCCCAATCCGTCTGCCAGGACGATTTTTCCCTGCAACTGCGGCTTATTGTCACTGTCGAGCAGTTCAATATAGGCCAGTTTACTAATGTCAATCGGATGGTGGAAGGTTCCATCGACATCATAGATTTTGAACCAGAGAATTTCGCCGGCCAGATAATAGTTCTTGTCCGTATGCACATATATTTTCTCGGTCAAAGCATTTTGCTGATATTGGGTCAGCGCATACCTGATCTCTCCTGCATGATCGACCTGGCAATAGGAAGCGATAGCGATGAACAGTAAAGCAGACGAAACGATTGTTTTTTTCACAGATTCGCTTTTTTTCAGGGCCAAAAAGTGGGTTTTACATTTGATCCGGTCAGTGTACAGTCAATGCAATCGCTACTCGATTCAGTAAACTGACCCATGGAATTGCCAACGAATGCGATTGGAAGGACATTTTCAAACGTCACTTTTGACAGGTCCGTGGAATCATTTGACAGCGTATCGAGGACGCACCCTACGTATATATAATCCCAATCCGGCACCTGGCTGTTTGCAATAAAAATCCGCTGCTGTTGCAGATTGCTCACATCAACGAAACCGACAACGGTTTCAGCGGTGTTCGTCAGGCAATGAATATTACCTTGCAACCCCGACGGCAGTGGGTCAAAGATCGTTCCCAGCTGCTCGGTATTATTTTTTAATTGCTGGAAAAACTGATAGGCGCCTTTGCTGATCGAATATTGATTGACCAAAATGCTGAACAGCACACTGAGTTGCTGCGATCCCTGGGGGATAAACATGAGCGGCTGCTGGTAGACCACATCAGGACTGACATTTTCTGTTGAATTAATCAGGATACTGGACGACGGTAAATTCGACCAACACCTGTAAACAGAGGAGTCTTCATGCCCGTCCGGATATTTGTAGCGCACGCCATAAAGCTGGCCAGTCACATTATTCATGATAAAACTCAGGCTACTGACATAATCAGAATGAAATTCCCAGGTTGCTGAATAAGTCCAATAAAAATACCTGCTGGTATCTAGGGGATCATGGGTCGTCGCGAATATTTGTACTCCTCCATCCTCCCTCGCCCAGCTCACTGAGTCGATTTGGGGCGTCGCTTTCAGACTCTCAAAATCAGAAACGTAGATTTCACCTGCTGCTGTCTGTATGCGTAGACGATATTGTTCGGACTTGTTCAAAACGACGATCGCATTTGAATAAACACCATTGCCGGACCCGCTTAAAGCAAAACTGTCACTGCCATTACTTTCGACGGTAATCTGCGCTCCATCTTCGTAGACACTCGTCGACGTATCGGAAAGCATGGTAGTCCTCGAGAGCTGTATGGTGGTCGTTCCATCGCTGATGAAACCTTCGACAACCAGGTAACCGGTCGCCATTGGTTTTACCGGCGCATCATAGAGTTGCTGGCAGCCTGAAGCTGCCACCAGCGAAAGCAAAATATGATACCATTTACATTTCATTCTCCATTGTTAAAACCTGACATTATAATTGACAAAAGGTATCGCGCTGCCAAATATGGATAGCTTATACCCTGTTACGACGCCGTTCTGCGAAACGTAATAAACAGAAAAAGGGTTCTTTCTGCCGGTAAGATTATACACCCCGATTGACCAGGAATTATGAAAGAGCTGATTCAGTTTGTGATTGCCGTCGATTAAAAATGAAAAATCCATCCGGAAATAATCCGGAATGCGATAAGCGTTCCTGTCTGAATATAGCGTTCTTTCTGACCCTGCATAAAAGAATTTCCCTATAGGCAGCGTGATTGGGCGCCCTGTACTGTACGTCGCATTAAGCGAAGCAATGTAACGGTGGGAGAACTGGTAATTGCTGACCATGGTCAATTCATGGGGTATATCGTAATCGGCCGGATACCACCTTCCTGAATTGATCAATTCCCCGGCAAGGGGATCGTCCTGTTTCAAAAGGGTCCGGGAGTAGCTGTAACTTAGCCACCCGTTCAATTTGCCCGCGGTACGTTTTACCTGGAATTCCACGCCATAAGCCTGTCCTTTTGTATTAATGACGTCTGTTTCCAAATGAGGATTCAGCACAAGCTGAGCTCCGCTTTTGTAATCGAGATAACCAGTGATATCCTTATAATAAACTTCGACAGAAGTCTCAATGGTGTTTGATTTAAAATTCCTGTACAGCCCGAGCGAAATCTGGTCCCCAAACTCCGGCCTGATATAGGGTCCGCTCAGTTGCCATATATCCGTGGGAGCCATCGCCGCCGTATTGGAAATTAAATGTACATACTGCCTTTGCGTATTGTAACCCGCCTTTAGCGAGAAGTCCTGACTGAATATGTAACGTGCCGATGCACGGTATTCCGGTCCCTGGTAAGTTTTGATGATTTGCCCGGCACCGTAAGTCGTGGCACCAACGATATCTTGGCTCGTCCTTGGAACACCCGGCGGGTAGTTGTTGATAGATTGCGGACCCATGTAGTTGAATACCGAATACCTGATCCCCGCTTCTATGGCCAGATCGTCGCTCAGCATATACTTGTCACTCAGATACAATGCGCTTTCCAAAGCATGTTCCTGCTGCACCTGCGTCAAAACGGCGAGTGATTGTTTTCCCTCGGGTTGATAGGTCCCCGGATTAATCTGGTACAACAGGGTATTCAACCCGAATTCGAACGTATGTTTCCGGCTGGAGAAATAATTGAAATTCGCCTTGAAGTAAGATTGATTGATATTGAAGGAAAATTTATACGCTTCCGGGGGACTTTGGCCGCTCGAAATACTATATTGGTAACCGTCATATCCGCCTGATAAAACGCTAAATAGTTTACTGTTGAACACGTGCTTCCATTTTAAAGAGAGGTTCTTGTTGCCATAACCATAGGTGGTATCATTGTTCAAATTGAAATGATCGGCGCTGAGATACCCCGTGAAATACAGGTTGTTTTTCTTGTTGATCTCGTGACTGATCATCAGGTTGAGGTCATAGAAGGAGGCCTTGCTATTCTTGTATTGATCTGGCAACAGGCCCAGAAGCCAGTTCGCATAAGTAGTTCTACCGCCCAGCATAAACGATGTTTTGTCTTTGACAAGGGGTCCTTCTATATTCAGCCTGCTCGTTAATAACCCAACCCCCGCAGACCCTGTAATTTTTTTCTTGTCGCCTTCACGGCTGCTTATTTCGAGCACCGAGGATAGACGACCCCCATATTTCGCAGGAATGCTACTCTTAAATAATTCCACGTCCTTTACCGCTTCAGGATTGAATGCCGAGAATAATCCAAAAAAATGTGAGGGGTTGTAAACCGTAGCATCGTTGAACAAAATGAGATTCTGGTCGACAGAGCCGCCACGTACATTCAGGCCTGTACTCGATTCACCTACGGTTTTCACACCTGGAAGAGTAAGTGCGACCCTCAATATATCTGACTCTCCGAATACAACCGGCACCAGCTTGATGGTTTTGATATCCAGTCTTTGAACCCCCATTTGGACACTCTTGATATTGCTGGCCTTTTCTGCAGATATGATGACTCTCTTTAGGGTCATCACCTGGCTTTTCATGTCAATATTTAATTTGCCTTCGCTGTTGACGAGGATCTGGCGTTTTGTGTCACGCATGCCCACGCTTTGAATATTGATCGTATGGCGCCCGGTTTTCACTGCGATGGAATAGTACCCAAACTGATCAGTCGCTACGCCGCTCTTTTCGCCTTCAACAATCAACGTCGCGCCGACGACAGGCTCACCAGTACTGCCATCCCGGATGTAACCGTTGATGATGTATGGTCCCTTTGTTTTGAGTTGTGATCTTTCACCTATGATAAATAGCTTATTTTCCAATGCTATGGTGTCACTCTTTAGCCCGCTTTCGAGATAGTCAACCAATTTTCCCCCAAGCGTATCTTTCCCCGGTTCCTCCTTCGCGAAAAACCCTTGAGGAAGCGTGGTCTGGACAATTAGACCCTTCGTTATAAAGACATGATGATGATCGTCTATCGAAAATTTGACCGGGGTATTGGCAAAAGCAAGTTCAAGGACCCTGGTTAAGGGCTGGGCGTTCACCGTTAGATTGATGGCGATGGAGTCAAATTGTGAATTATCAAAGTAGAAGCGATAACCTGTCTGTTTATGCAGTGAGTCGGTGAATTCCCGGAGTGTGGCCTGTTTAAAAAACACCGTAACCTGCGGATATTGCACTGCAGGCTGAGCCCCGGCATAAAAACCCGCCAATGAAACCAATAATGTCAGGATTTGCTCCCGAATTCGATGTTTCACAATAAATAATTTGGTCCAGTTTACCTTGGTAGTCGATCATAGAAAGCAACGGCGCGCACCAACGCATCGTCCATATCTTTCCGAAGCCTGATCTTATTTTTCCGAAGGAATTGCCGAATTTCCTTTTTTCGATCTGACATAAGATTCAATAATTCTTTTTTGTTATTTATAGGGTGATATGAACCGTCCCTTAGCAGATAATAATTAATTTTCTCCCTGATGAATATCTGCATGCCGTCATAGACGAGGTTTTGCTCAATATCCTTATTGTCTTTTCTTAATAAGAGGCTTTTGCCGCTGTACAGTACTTCATAAAATCCCGTAGCGATCGATTCACGCCTTGCGCTATCGTCAACGATCCTGACAAAGTTGTGGCCGAACAAGGTAAATGACTTGATCCTTTCGTTGTAAAGCTGAATCACACTACCCTGAAATGGAGGTTCTACAACCAGTACATCCTGTGCAAGGTCAAAAAGCAGGCGGACCTGATGATAGGGTACGCCATCGTAAATAACAGTAGCCGTATCAAAACGATCGAAAAGAAAAAAGGGATGCCCTTCATTGATCGCCAGTGGATAAGCAACATATTCAATACCGTTATACAGGCTGGCATTAGAGCCCAGGAAATCATGATAGGATGTTATTGCATCGCCGACCGCGACTTTATATACCAACGAATCAGTTTCGCTCATCTGCGCCATAGACCTGGCGGCAGGGATAAATAGACCAACGAAAAAGATAGTACCTGAAACGATGCATTTTCTCATGAGGAGCCAAATGGTTCGGCAAAACCGGGCCAACCCTAATTTAGGGATTTTACAACCGTGGCGAGAAAAAAATAGGTAGTATTCATTTTATTACCTGAAAAGGGACATTTTCTGATGCTTTTTTTCAATGGCATACCAACTATTCCAACAAAAAACGAAATAGTAATAATAGCCTACATTCATGGGCGTTTCGGGTAGGCCCGATTTAATTTTGCTTGCATGAAGGATACCGGAAGAAACTCCCATATAAGAAAAATGAGCCCGCAATTCCGCGTCGCTGATCTGGAACGATCGATTGAGTTTTATACGCAGCGGCTTGGTTTTAAAGTGGAGTTTAGATATGAAGACTTCTATGCCGAGGTTATGCGGGACGGTTGCTCCATTCACCTTAAATTGACTGATCCGGGGAATGACGAAATGGAAATCAAAGCGAAGAATGAGGATCTTGACGTTGTTTTTTCGGTTGATAATATTGAAAAACTTTTCCGGGAACTCTCAGTTAACGGCGTCGAGATCATCCAGTCACTCCGCCAAATGCCTTACGGGAGAGAATTTTATATAGCGGATCCCGACAGGCATATTTTTGCGTTCGTGGAAGAAAAGTAACTTACGCAGTCGGATCATATTTTCAAAATGATGAGCGATTTAGACAAATACCATGAGCTTACGATTTACACCCTTTCGCTTGGCGATACGGAATTTATCCATCAACACATGGTAGATGCCTACGCGGCTCAGACGGCGGACAACTCAACCAAGCCTATGCGCTTGTTCTTCTCACTTGCGGGCCTCTATTTATTCGTCGAAAAGAATTATTCGGGACGACGAGTGCAACAAGCGCATCAAAAGATGGCATCGAAAACCAAGAACTTTATTAAGATCAATTTGCCCAAAAACAGAGGCAAAATATCAATCGCTGACGTGCTAAAAGAACCGGCTGGTTCTGAGAGAAATCTAATGATAAATAAATGGGCCGAGTCAGTATGGACTGCGTATTCGAACGAACATGAGAAGGTAATTCACGAGACAAATAAATGGCTATTTAGTCTGGTTTGATCGCGAGAATTCTCTTAAGAAGCAAATTTGCATTTTGTGAATATGTTGATCATTTGTCGGATTTTCCCCTTTGCCGACTCAATTTCTGTATTGTAAACGAGGAATCGTTTTTAAAGAATGAAAAAAAGCTTCATAAAGTATTCAAAGACCTCATCCATTGTATTAATTATCGAGACGCTGTATCTCTACGCCTGCCACCTTTTCCCCCACGCCAGGAATAGAATATTCGGTTTGCATCTCGCCAATGCCATCGGCTTTGTTGCGGGCATTATTTTTATCCTTTGTGTCATGAACCTGTTCCTGCTGATGGCTATTAGCATCTATTTCCTTCGTTCGCGTGCTACAATGAAATTCAGTGCACTTATCTGGATGTGCTCCCTGGCATTTTACCTTGCAGCGGGCTGGGCATTTCAAAGCCAAATTGAATAGTGTTCAAAGTGATTTGTGATAGGACTGGGCATGGGCGCCTTGCTTTTCCAAAGACAAGTCGACGATAAATTGGAGTCTCTGCTGGAGAAACAAGACGCCTACCACCAGTCAGCGCATATTGTGCAGTATCTTCTTAAAAACCACGGAATAGAGAGATCTAAAAATTGTGGACCCAGGGATTTAGCAGCTCTGACGCTATCTACTCGGTCCCATATGCCCGCGTTGAAGCCGATGTCAACAAAACGGCAAAAGAGACTATAAGGTTGTGCCACAAATTGACTGGAATACCTTTTCCGTGGGCTGTCAATAATACGCTAATCCGTTTTCCGGAAGCTGAACGATAAATTTACTTCCGCTGCCTTCTCCAG
>JAJPJP010000392.1 GCA_021324175.1 Chitinophagia bacterium | reverse complement strand
CGGAAAATATCTGTCGTCATCAAGGACGGCAACGTTTACGATCCCGTACAGCTTCATCGAATGGTAGGCTTCAGCCGGTAGAAAAAATATGGAGATGGCGACTAATTCTTTGTCCACGGTAACCTACCGTTCAAATCCGGAAGGGTCGATGATTAGCGTGTTTGTTGGATTTTTCCTGTTGGGTTTTGTTGTACTCCTCCTCTATTTTGGGTTAAAGGCCTCCTGGCTTGCAGTACCCCTGGTCGCTTTCGCGCTTTATAGGCGTCAATCAATGAATACCAGGCAGCCAGACCCTCTACCGTTTATTTTTTCAATCGACGGCATTCAATACGGCGAGCGAATTTTTCGAATTACAGACATGGAAGACGTCGCGATCGATATTTATGCCTTTGATGGCTTTGAATATCGGGATGGTTTTGGAACGGGGTCCGCCGGTATTCGCGCGCGCGGCGACAAAAATGTTGTATCATTTCGCGTGGCCGGTGACGTCCACGATTTCAATTTTTACCTGGCAGACTACGCCGATTTTTGCACCCTAAAAAAAGTGATGGACGACTGGATAACCGCTGGAATCAGCGTGGCGGAAAGGCAGGAGTTTAGCGATGAATTTATCCAGCGCGAAATGAACTATTTTGGAACCGACAGCGGGATTGAAGAAGAGTCTGATTAACTATGTCGCAGGAATCGACAACGCCTTACTACCGATGAATTCTGATGGAAACCAAATTATCCAGTGCGAAACTTCAATAACGTAACGAAAATTCTAACCGAAAACAACAGCATGTCTCGACGCACCTTCGGTTCCTAGTCAGGGAGGGAAATGAGCTTCTCAATATTTTCCTGATCTGAAGAACAAAAGTATAATTTTTTTTGAATAATAGTAAAATACTTTACTATAAAGTATTTATCTTTATGGCATGGCTAAATCGAAATCAGAAACCATAATAGAATTTACAAGGAATATCCTAACGGTAAATACAGCCTATCGGCAGTTTCTTCAATGCACACTCAAAGCACATAAGATGGGTCTGACATTTGAAATGCTCCAGGTAATGGGCTGTCTCTGGAAGAAAGACGGCATCAACCAGCAGGAGATTACCTATATAACGGTGAAAGACAAAGCAAGTATGACTTACTTAATCGATAATCTTGCCAAACGCAACCTGGTAAAAAGACAGGAAGACCCCAGCGACAGGCGGAATAAACTGATCATGCTGACCGATCAGGGAAAGCTGCTGAAAAATAAAATTCAGCCTTATATAGATGAAATGTACCAGGTAGCCGGCAAGAATATCGAAATCGATCTTTTGAATCAATGTATGGAGGTATTAAGCAAAGTGGAAAATAACCTGAATAGAAAATTGAAATAATTTTTTTTTACTATTTAGTTGAATACTTTATTGTCAAGTATTGAGCCATTAAACGTTTGTTTAGAAATAAAACGATGAAAAATCTTCAGAACATTTATGGAATAATCAAGAAAAACTGCGACCAACAAGGGATACCGGATAAAAAATGCTACGCAGAGCTTGAAGGGGTGGCGCCTGCCAACGCTTTATTTTTTCCGCTCGGTACTTATTTGCGTGTACTCCGGGGTTTAGGACTCATTAAATTATCCCGACCCGGAGGAATGATCCTCTTAACGGAAAAAGGACGGGCTGTTGACGGCAGTAACCAATTCCATTTTTCCGCTTTTGTGCTGTTTGCCCTGCATTGTGCAGGTCGGATATTAACTGTGATACTTTTATTGATACTCCTTTGGCCGATGCATTTATCTGTTCGGAGACGGGGTGATGAAATAAGAAATGAAGATAGCTCTTCTTGTGAGGTATGATATTCATCAGCGCCAAACATAAACATAAAATTAAAAATTTAACCATGCAAAAAGCCATAATTGTAATAACCGATTTTTCAGATTCGGCGGGCAATGAGATGGACTATGCCTGCGACCTGGCAAAAGGCCACGATACACGCATACTTCTGACCTATATTTATTCTTTCCCGCTCAGTTACCGCGGCGAAGGATTTGCTCCAGCGGTTATCAACGATATCCTGGATTCGGACAGGAAAATACTGGAAAAAAAACTGGAACAGGCAAAAAGCAAATATCCGGAGGTATCGATAGAAATAAAAATGATGATCGGGAATGTTCTGGAATCACTTCGGGAACTGGAAAGAGAGCTGAATCCAGAAATGATCATCATGGGTACCATTGGGGAATACTCCGAACTTTTGCTTTGGAATGATGAGTGGCTGGATGCGTTGACTGGCATATCCTCGCCGGTTCTGGTCATACCCAAGCATGTCCCGCATAATCAGATACGCAATATCGCCTTCGCCTGTGATTATAAAAATGCATGTTCTCCTCTTCAGATAGAAGCGATAAAGAAATTGATGACGACCCTGTCAGGAGCCAGCCTGCATATCATTCATGTAAGCCCCGGAATTGATGAGGAAGAAAACAAGAATGCAGCATTGATTAAAAAAGCATTCGGCTTAATGAAGCCGCAATATCATCTGGTTGAAAATAAACAGGTCATTAAAGGCCTGGATGAATTTGTGCTGCAAAACCAGATCGATCTTTTGATAGTGGTTCCTCATAAGCATGATTTCTGGCATAATTTGTTTCACAGAAGCCACACCAGACAATTAGTGCAGCTGAATCATATCCCGGTTATGGCAATACATGAATATAATTAAACCTCCTTAAAATGAACTTCACTGATAAAATCAGCCATTGGGGCGATCTGCATCATCCTAAGATCCTTGACCTGATACGCATGCTGCTTGGGGGTTTTTTAGTTGTCAAAGGATGGGTTTTTTTTACTAATTCAGCTTACCTGAGAGACCTAATCATTGCAAACAGGGCAATCAGGCAGTCCCCGGAAATCATCACCGCGCTGATCGACTATGTAACCTATGTACATTTGCTTGGCGGCATTCTCATTTTTCTGGGACTGTATACCAGGCTGTGGGCGCTCTTACAACTGCCAATTGTTTTTGGAGCTGTCTTTTTTGTAAATATCGTTTCTCCATATTTCGACTCCGAGCTATGGCTGTCTATACTGGTGCTAGCGCTACTCTTCCTTTTTGCGCTCATTGGCTCCGGGCCTTTATCACTTGACCGTCTTTTTTCAAATATAAATATGGATTGGGCTAAAAATCAAAAATAAATAATCGCTAAAACCTCCCGGTGTATGGGTAACCGGCCATATATGAAACAGGTAAAAATATTCGCCAACGCCAATCACGAAGCATTGGAAGTGCTGGCAAATGAAGCTGTAAACGACCCGAATTTTTTAGAAATCCATTATGGCGTGCACGCAGTGCTGGTTATATACAAAGTACCAGACGAAAAAAAAGAATCGATTGGGTCCGATGCAAAATAGCTAGGCTTTGAATGGATGGATGGAATTTACGCGTTTCTCTTACATAACTCGATGTCGTTATTTCTCATTGATTTTGCTGTTAGCCGCAAAAATGATTCCTGCTGTTGTTATCCCTAGAACAGATATATAATAATTTTCCGGAACATCATTTGTAAAAAATTCTACTGTTGCCTTGCCACGATCATCCGGTATGATATTACTATTCCAGTAAATCGTCGATCTTTTGTCCGCATAAGGCAAATTTTTTTGCTCTTCTGTTTCGTATTGTGGTTCTTGAAATATTGGCGACACAAAATATCCTTTCGCGTAAAAAAATTTCAATCCCTTCTGTTTTTCCTGAGAATCTAATCGTCCTCCATTCAAAGTATGGACAAAAACGACCCCTCGATCCGAACCTGGTCCGTACACCGTTGCATCGGAGCCACCCAAGACTTCGATGAAATCGATATTGCGAGGGTTAAGCGTGCTTAGATATTCCTGCAACGTATATTGTATTGATTGAAGATATATTTGAAATCCATCAATAAAAAGCAGAGGCTCTGTGCCTCCCTGCTCATTTGGTGCGCCACCGCCGTGAATTATAACCGCCCGACCTTGTAGGCTCACGCCTGGCGTGCTTAAAAGAGCAATTGCTATCGAGTTGGGATTTAGTCCGATTTGATCTCCCGGGATAATCCGCGAAAAATTGCTAACTCTCTTGCTCTCGTCATAAGTTACGGCAGGCTTCCTTTTTGCCTTGACCGTTATTGGCTTCAACAGAACGCCTTTGCCAACCTGAGCCGAGTCATATTCAATAAAAGCTGCTTTCTCTAAATTTTTTATTTTCAGGTCCCAAAATTTCTCTTTCAATGTGGCTGGCGTATTAAACCTGGGTGACTCCGTAGAATCTATAGCAATCGAGTCATCCTCTTCCACGACACCTTTCCTATCTGCGACCTGGAAAAATAGCCTCGTGCTATCCAAAAGATTATCCGGGAGCTTGAAATGAAATCTTCCATTGTCATCAGTTGTATCTATCTCCAATATACTCTGGCTATTGTCGTATAATAGGGTGACGATCTTGTTTTTAAGCGACATCTTCTTTCTCCCAAGGACGCGCCCGGCCAGGTTGTTGAAATTGGTATCCAATTCTTCTGCGGACGAGTTCTTAACATTTCTTTCACTAGGTCTTTGCCAACCCAAATATGTACTTGGCTGCGCAAGCATTAATAAGTCCAACTCGTCAGGAGAATAAGAAATCAAATCTGGATTTTTCAGATTTTTGAATGGAAATTCAATGTCGTCATTGTTTATCAAATTCGAAAAATTTTCCATTCGAGGCTCATCAATTGCTCGCTCATCAGTTACTGCGATTGAAAAAAAAGCGACGCGCGATTTACTTTGATTTTGGTCGCTGTTGGTAATTGACAACCTCGCCTTTTGTCTGCGACCATAATTTTGTCGATCAGGACGTATCGCCAGACCGAAGTGATTCTTAGTAATGTACAGATCCCGCTCACTCACCACTCTTTCATTGTCGTCAAATACTATCAAAGTAGCCTTACCCATCGGAAAATTTCTTTTGGCAATAGTGAATGAGTACATATCGCTACCCACTGCCGCATAACATAGGCTATCGCGGCTGAGACCTAATACGTAAGAATGTTTATTCTTCTTGTATAAAGAATCTCCTACACTTAACGTCATAAAAATCGAATCAGCATTCTGACTTGTCAGTGACAACTGGTAACCATAGGCATCCGGAGTAGCCAGCACTGTGTTCAATACCTTTCCTGATTCATATATAGTATGCGCTGTATACCTTGTGGAACCATCGGCAAAAAAATGAAAAGTGCCCATCCCTGTCATACCAGTACTGTATTTTGCTACTACAACGTTAGTATTGTCTGTCACATATCCAACTACATTCTTAGGTTTTCCATATTCGTCAGCAGCTACGAGAGTAATCTTAATATCATTGCCTGCGACAATAGACCCTCCTTCGGTATAAAACTTCACAGTAACGCTTTTGGTTCTAAAGCTGTCCGCAAACGTTTCTTCAGTTGCGCCCTGGATATTTTTTGATCGCCCCATGCCCGGATTAAAAACATATAATGGCTGAACAAATATTGAGAGCAAATCATGTTTAAGCTGCTTTCTTGTATACGCTCGAAGCCAGTAATAGCCTTCAGGCAAAACTTTCGGTAAGTCAATCTTCCCATCTAATTTGAGTAACGCATTGTTAAGCATAATTTGGCCAACAAGGCTGTCCCGTCCATTCACTACATCGACGAACAGGGTTTTGCTATTTCGCGAGATCTTATGAGAAAAGGCGTTTACACAGTAGGCTCTAAGCCAGATATCTTCTCCAGCAAAATAGAAACTCTTGTCGGTTTGCACAATAACCTTTTCTCTATCATCACTGTCTATTTTCTCTAGGAAGGCCCCGATTAATGAATGAAATTTTGTCGTTAATAAATTTTGACCTTGCGCCAGTGTACTTAAGTTGGTCAAAAGCAAAATATAAAAAATATTCCTGCGCATCACAATTTGCAAAGAAGTACGATAAGTGAGCAAGGAGAATAGCATAAGTTCACGTTACTAAATTTTCCGGAATCACCTTCTGAGTAAACTTTCAGACATGAAAATAATCTATAAGCTTGATTCAAGTCCGAGCCTGCATAGAGATTAACAATGGAAAAACAGTAGTACCCAAGCTATTGACTTTTTTTTTGGATATTCCTTATCTTAGGACTTAGAGAACATATTCTTGTAGGACCATGTTTAAGAACATACTTCCTGCAATTGAATTGACAGGCCTTATGGGGAAATAAAGAAAATACCGCTGCCCGAGAGCACCAACAGCGGAATTGTTTTTCACACTGAAACTATGAATAGTGAGAATGGAGACAGCATTTATTTCAAAATTTCAAGGAGCAAATTAAATAAGGAACTAT
>JAJPJP010000358.1 GCA_021324175.1 Chitinophagia bacterium | reverse complement strand
CTCCGCTGAAAGAGACGAATAGAAATTTTCGACGCGTTCCCCATATTTATCTCTGCTCGAAATGCCTGTCATTTCTGCAATTAGCTCAAAAATGCAAGCAATTTCAGGAGTTCGAAATGCGTCATTTTCCCTTTCATAGACGACACCTTGCGGAAATACCAGTTTTTGCAGTCGCTTCTTCTCTGCAATCTTCTCCAAAGTCCATGTGGTGCTGAGTTTGCGGCTTAAATCCAATGCCCTGTTTATTGCTTTTTCTGGGTTCGAAATGCTTTCGGGGAGTTTGCCTATTTCTTTTTGAATTTCGATAATCTCACTTTCACATTTTGCTTTTAATCTCTCAAATACGTCTTGCGGCATTTTGGATTCCAGATAAAATTTGTCTTCCAAGGCTTCAAGTTTGTTTGAAGACTCCTTTAATTTTCGTTGTAGTAGCTTTTTTTCTTCGCCATTTGATTGAACAGAGTCCTCGAGGATCAATTCCAGTTGCCTTTTCAAAAGTGGCATCAAATCAGGCTTAAATTGAAATTGCGTTAGATACTGTGAAAATTTTTGATTTAACGCCTCTGCATTTCTGTTGCATTTGCAACCAGCAGTACGACACTTATAATAGTGAATCCCCTTTCTTTTAACTATATATCCAGTAAAGGGCTGATTGCACTGGCCACATTTTAGAAATACGTTTAACGGTAAAAATTCATTGTCGTTTTTATGCAATAAGCCATAACCCTTGGAATTGATTCTGATGTTGTTCACCCTAAGGAAAAGTTCTTCCGAAATAGCCTTATCGTGGTTCCCGTTTACTATTTGACCATCCAGGATCCCATGAGCGATTTTTCCGCAATAGAAGGGGTTTGCAAAAATTTTTGTCAATTTCTGCTTTTGGAGGGGAAGCCCCCTCGCCTGTAATTTTCCTAGGATCGATTTATTTTGTTCTCCCTGTGCCTTCCATTCAAATGCTTTGGCGATAAGTTTACCTTTATCATTTAGCACAATCTTTCGTTCACCATTGATCTTGATGGTGTCATAGCCGAAAGGCGTTCGTACCACCCAGTCACCTCGCAAGAACTTCTCTTTCATACCCGCAACCGCTTTAATCTTGCGCAAGTCATTATCATAATTGGAAAAAATAAAGTGAATATTTTGCTGCAAAGCACCGCTTGGGTTATTTGTTGCAATAGGTTGAGTGATAGCTAGAATATTTACTCCGTATTTTTTCAACAAATCCTGAGCAATTTTAATGGCGTCGCCACCAGTTCTACTGAATCTATCAAAAGAATAGACTAATATGGAGGATATTGCCGGATTATGCTTCACGTAATCCAACATCCGTCGGAATTCCTTTCTACCGTCCGTTTTCGCGGATTCATAGGTACCACCAAAATATTCCAGGATATGGATCTTATTCCTTGCGGCGTATTCATCAATGGACTTTCTTTGAGTTTGCAAAGACAGGTTGGTATTTGCCTGTTCCTTGCTGGACACTCTGGTATATACGATTGCTTTCCCTGTGTCCTTTACTTTTATTGCCGTTCTTGATTTTCTTGCAAATTGGGAGAAGTCAAATTTTTGATCCATAGAAATTAAAGGTTAACTATTGAGTAATTTTGAGAGACAACGGTCAAATCTAAACCTTAACCTAGCCAAATGGCTACTATTCCGAAGCCTTCTCATTTAACTCTCCTAAAAGAAGGATTGCCAGTTCAAATAAACTGTCTCGAGCCTCATTCAACTGCCTCTCGTTAAAATCCTTAAAGGCGTAATGTTGTTTTAAATCATTAATATCTAGCTTTTTATCTTCTAAGTTCGCTCTTGATGTCTGATCATTAGAATTCTTTTCCAACATGTGATTTGTCCATGTGGTTGCAGCAACTTTGAGCTGAATGCATCCCTGGTAAAACCAAAGAACCGGGTTAACCGGAATCTATTTGCGTCTGACATGTTTTCTAGTTCTTTTAAAAGACAATGATTTTTCGTTTCGCGTGTCCAAGGTGATCCTTTCATAATTTTTGATTCTCAATATTTCTCTGATTTCCGCAGCATCTTTATCATTTATTGTTCCTGACCTTGTAAAATCAAACCTTTTCGGTTTACCATTTTCGAAAGTTATGGAAATCTCTGACACATTTTTATCGCGCATTTCTCGCAAAACTAGTTGTTCATCTTCTGTTAATATGTTCAGTTCAGGGATGTATTTTGATAACGCCTCATCGCTCAAAAATTCATCTAAATAATAGGCGATGGGTAAAAAAATATAAGGAGGATGAAACGGAAGCTTCTCAAGTAGGGGCCAATATTCGCCGTTCTCATCCAGATAGCGGTATCTACCAGCAAAATATTCGGCGACCGATCCATCAACAAAAACTAAAATTCCAGTTTCAGCGCCGCTTTGCAAGCACACACGAACAAGCTCCGAAAAATAGGTGATTTCCCGAGAATACACATAAAGCAGTTTCCTATCTCTTAAGACCATCAATATCTCCTCAAGCTTGGAATTTTCAATTGAATTGATTGTTCCTTCATCTTTTTTCCTTGTGAGATCTGTCTTAATGTCTTCAAATATTCTTTTAGCAAGTTGGTTCTTGTAAGCGAGAACAAAAAAATGCTTATGTATGCTCTTGAGCTTTGCAACAGAGACCCCAAAATCCCTTAAGGTGAGGAGTACTTTTAGCCAAATCACTTGCACATAACTCAATCGTGCCCATTTTCGTTCTGCAACAAAGTCAATAAGCCCCTGCCTTCGCCAAAAGGCGAAAATCGTAGGATCAATTCCAGCTTCTTCAACGGAAATGTTCCTTTTGAAAAGTAGATCTTCAAACTCCGGTATTGAATATTTTCCTTGCCCTGGCATTATCTCGAAAATAGTAAAGTTTGTCTAGAAAACGCCATTTTTGTATTAAAATTTTGCGTCTAAATATAACTTTATGAATCGGCGAAACTGGTACTCACAAAGATTAAATAGCAACAACCCCGGAGTTCTTGATTACTTTAGTTCGATCAATAACCATTACGGGGGCGGGATATTTGCTGAAATAACAATCGGAAAATCCTACCAGGGTAAAAATACCTGGCAACTTGAATATCTAGGCGGGTTCCCTTCAGCAAAAATTGAAAGGGTAACCTTCAAAAACATCGCAAAGGAATTTGCCTGTAAACTGAAAAGCCTTATTAATGCCAGATCATATGCCGATGCAGAGAAAATAAGAATTTTAGATATGCTCATTGGAATTCTCAGGTATTCCTACAACGACTTAAACAGCGAAGCAATATTTGGCAGTATTGTCCTTGCGAGACGAACAGCAAATAAGAAATTGATCAAACAGGATATGATTTCAACAATTGCCGGCAAATTCCGGAATAAGCTGAAAGATGCTGACCTGTTAAAGATGAAATCGTGTGGAATTGTGCCAATCGAACTAACTCCCCGGAAAATTATAGCCGAAATATGCCGGTATAAGTCGGCAAGAGCCGAATTATTTCAGAAACTTTTAAAATTGGCCACATTCACATTGAACAAACATTCGAAAAAAAGGCATCCGAAAGTAGATTCCTTTGCCTTTACCGGCGATCTCACTTTTATGGTATCCATGGCGCTTGCTGTTTACGGGACCGGAAAATTGATTGCGTCGAAACAGGAGAATTTCACTTTTATTGAATTTTGTAAATCATACCTAAGATTTTTTAGAATAACAAGGGGGGATATTGGCAAAGCGATTGCGAATATAGCACAGTCAGATCTCAAAAAAAGAATTGAAAATCAATTCACAAAGTCATTGCAAAATGCGCTCTCGAAAATTCTTAAAGAGGAACAATGAATTTTCGTTTTAATTATTTGATATTCACCATTATAGTAAGGGAAAAAATGATTGCCAGGTTCTCCCTTTTTTGAGGTTCAGATTTTTCAAATTGCTTGGAAATCTACCTCATGCCTACTCCAAAATGTCTCTTTTGCAATACAGAGTTTCAGCCTCCAAATTTGAATAGTGCCTACTGCTCGAAGGCTCATTACCGTCTCGCAAAACATGACAGACAAAAGATGATCAATGATTTGACAAAGAACTTTCGCAAAGGCATGTACAAAAATGTAAAAACTCTATACAAATTCTTGCCTGAGGCTGGACAAGTGAACATTCCGCTACTTGAAGCACTAAAATCCGGTTTTGATGACGCTGCGTTTTACGGGACTTATACTTCGAATGGTGTTGAGTGGCACAAGGTTGGAAGCTACTTATTTACAATCTCTGAAAAAGAGAACATCAAGACTCTTCACATTTTCAAGAAATAATTAAATGCAACTGAAGCCATATAACCCAACCGAGAAATCTAGTTCGTATTCGACCAGTCTTGTGGACAGGTCAGTAAATACATTCAGCATTTCGCCGTGGATACTCGTACTAATTATTGCCGGAAGCATTTCGGCAGGAATTGTGGTCCATTTTTTTTTCGGAAAAGCGCAAGCAGCAAATTCGAAACGTAATGTCCCCTTTTTCAATCATGAGCCGGAACCATGGCTTTGAGTATTTGGGTGCATTCCAATTAAACGTTACCACCGCAAGCACGACGAAAAAAATACATTCTTATATGACGGTAGAAATTCTACCTACCTCACGTCTTTATGAAGATTTGACTCTAAATTACTCTGGAATTACACCAAAAAATCGATGCGGAATGCATCCATTTGCAAAACAAAAAATCTGCTGAAAAGGTTTTAATCGTAATCATTTTGGAAAATAATCCGGGTTTCTCCAATCAAGAGAAAAATACAAGAAATTCGGCATTTGCATCCGCGATGATCTGCAGAAATGGTTCACTTTATCACGACCATTTCCTAAAATAGACCTTAATATCGGGCGGCACTTTTCTCAACCCATAATACATAAAGCAACAGGCAAGAAAGGCCATAATGGCCTCTATCCCGTAGTCCCAAAAAAGCGGATCCTCATTGGGAAATAAGAAATTATCCTCGTAACCTGCTAAGTATTTGAGCGTTATTGTATCTCCAGGATGAAGCGTAAGTACGTTAATTTGGCCATCAAGCTTCTTGTCATAGTTCGAACCATTTAGCTTAAATTTAAGAAATCCCGTATTCTTGTCTGGAATGGAAGTTAACATAACCTTGACAATGCCTCCCCGTTTATATACAGCTATGTCTCCGTAAACTGATATTGAAACAGGCACAGCAATTAGAATTGTTACAAGCGAACATGATATCCAGAAAATTCTCTTCCCCATTGTTAATTTTCTTTGAACTTAGGCAAATAGACTTTTCTAGCCGATGCGTCTGCCTGATTTGTTTTGATGAGCCCGTCCTTTGACTGAATAAATTGTTAATATCGAATGGTGAAATAAAAGTTGCTCCAACGACGACTCCGCCGCCAAGTAGCAACAGACCCCTTCATCTTTTAAAAGTTATTTGTTTCGAAAAACGCCTGTGGAATCAGGTCCCCATCTCAGTGGGTAACTGCCGTTCCAAGGCCAGCCATAGATTTTTTTGTCGTATTCGTCATTAACATACAAATCCACTTTTACCGAATCCTTCGATAATTCAACTCCGCCCTTTATGAATGGATAGCCTCTTCTAGGATACAGAAAGACCTCCTCGGGCTTGGCGAATCCCATCTTGCTGGGCATTATAAATCGAATTGAATCTAGATAATATTTTGGTGGTTTGAGTAAGGAAATCGGATCGTGGACCATATAACTCGCCATTCCATATAAAGTTATAAGCATGGACGAGTCACCGGAAAGTCGTTGAGCATACGCTCTGTCGCTATCCTTTTTGACTTTCTGACCACTGCAGGAAATCGTCGAATCACACAGCAACGCTGCTAAATAAATTATGATTATTGTTCCATTCCTCAAGCCAAAAAATATTATTGAAACATCGTGGGTGTCATTAGGGAAGTATTATTTTTGAATTCCCAGGTACATACGTGAAATCTCTCAATGCTAATAGGAGTTTCAGTTTGCGAGAAAATAAAAAATGAGTTTTCCATCTTTATTAATCAAATCCCATTTGAGAAAAATCCCTTATTGCTCATATCAAAACAATTTACCAATCTGATAACAGTGGTATACCGTAAGTCTTGACCATTTTCATAGCGCCCATACTGTGCGCGATCAAATCCATGCTTAGCAGAATTAAAAACCATCCTATCGTTAACAGAATTAGTGACCGTTTCACTGGGACTTAGAGTTGTATTGCAGACTAATTTACTCAATAAATCGTTTTCAGATTAAGTGTCGTCTGGAATTGGCAATTGATCAGGTTTGAGCCAGAGAGCTTTCAAATTGCCAACATGATCTAATACAGCAACACAATTACTAACAAATTCCACCGCTTGTCCTTGAATGGCTGGGTCACCAATGCAAGCCCATCCGGTATTGGGATTTATCCAAATCGGCCATGGAGAACGATTAATTTGATAAGTACCAAAATCTGGGTCCAATTTACTTACTACAGTTAACGAGCCTTCGCGATAATCGGGTATAGTAAGAGAAGTTCTTTTGGCTTTGGATAAGTCGCTCAAACCACCGGCGCAAATAACACGGCCATTTTCTAAAACGTTAATTTCAAGATAATTTAATTGCATCAAATAGGCATACCGAGGAATTGGCTTGACGTCGATGTTGTCATAGGTTTCATCGTAACTCAACTCGCGATTAACCTTTTTGTCGTCGTAATTAATTTCAAATCTCATCAGTCTCCGATATAGTTAAAGTGCCAAATTTCATTTGTTTCAACATTTATTCTCAATTCCCAGATTCCGCCTTCACTTGCCCTAAAGCTACCTCTCCTTTTTCGGCGATCGCTTTCCAAATCGTAAAAAGAGAAATATTCTAACCCTCTGCCATATTTATGCCGCCAAAGTTGAATGTCTAATGGTAGCAACATTTTACTAAGGACAGACTGCAGGATCGGCTCTTGAAGTTTGATGAGTAGATCCTTGTTAATGCGCGCAATGGTGATTCTCGGTTTTCCCGGCGAATCAGAAGCGTTTTTGGTGAGTTGGAAGCTAACATCATCGCTTCCTATATTCCAAGCAATCGTAAAATGCATATCATTTGACCCACTAATCCCAAATGTAACCAAGTGAGGGAGGAAAATGAACCTTAGGAAATTTTCTTGCTCCAAAATACATTTTCAAAATTTCATCATCCGCTGAAACGCACGCCTGGCAAGCTTTTCAGAAGATCGTTATTTCAGTATCATATTGCAACCTAAAGGATGGAATTTTACAAACTCCACCCATGTCTCTGAAAATACACCAGCCTTGAAAAGAACTATTTTTTCTTTTCTAAAAGTAATATAAATATTGACTGTTGTCCGACTAAAGTAACAGGAAATTATGGGATAAAAAAGGGCAGTTCCGAAGAACCACCCAAATAGGTTAAGTTTGAGTTACCACAGTTAAACCAAAACCCAATGGGTGAAATTAGTAAATTCTCCGGACAGCCGATGCTGTCGCAAATACTGGATGTTATTCCGAGCTCTTTGATAATATAAGCAATTGCCGTTACGGACTCACCTGGTGAGTCTGCTATATGGAGTGTTGAGTTATTGCAACGGCCTAAGGGAGATGTGTGAAGGGCTACTGGCGTGTGAAGGGAAGCTAACGCATCTGGGTTTTCATAAGGCTCCTGCCCGAAGTACTCTTTCCGATGCAAATAGTAAACGGAGTTATCGGGTCTTTGAAACGATATATGGGGGTTGGTGCGGCAGTATCATTCATTTATCTCGGACAGCCGATTAAAAGGGTTGAGTATCCGGAATTTAAAGATAATAGACAGCACAACGATCACGCTTTTTAGTGATAT
>JAJPJP010000006.1 GCA_021324175.1 Chitinophagia bacterium | reverse complement strand
TTGGGCTTATCGCTCAGTTATGATATTGTGAAGGCACATGGTGGGGAGATTTCCGTCAATACAAAAGAAGGGGAATATACGGAGTTTACAATCGAATTACCAGTGTAGCAGATGGAGTTCTAAATGATTTGACTTTGTTTTATCTTTGGGACCTTTCGACAAAGCTACATCAAGTCTTTTTCATAGCAGATTACATTCTTACTTCTTCAGATGAAATTCTCTTATTTACTTTGCCTGTTTTTTTTGATATTAAATATTGCTTCAGGCCAGCAAACTTATTTAGACAGTTTGAAACAGCGATTGAGCCATTCCAACAAAGAAGACACGGCCAGGGTTTCAGCGCTATTCACCCTGGCAGATTATTATGGCTTCGTTCAATTCGATAGCTGTCTTTTTTATTCTGCCCAAACATTAGAGCTTTCGAAGAAAATAAATTACCAGTATGGCAAATTTCTGGGCTACATAAGCACTTTTCATGGATTGAATAGCCAGGCTAATTACACAAAGGCCCTCGATGCTGCACTAAATGGCGTAAAAACTGGAGAAGAATTAAAAAATGATACGCCGGAGTGTGTGAGCCGGGCATACTATCCTTTAGGGTTGCTTTACAATGAGATGGAAGATTATCCAAATGCAATAGCTCAATTTCAGCAGGGAATACAATTGTGGAAAGAGATCGGCAAGCCCATGGCAGATGAGTTTTTTTCATTTTCACAACTGGGAATCGCATATTTAAGATTGAAACAACTGGATTCTGCATTGTGGTATGCTAAAAAGGGGTATGAGCTGGGTTTGCAATCACAGAGATTTAAAATATACTTTCCGCTTGCTATCGGAATCCTAGGGAATGTTTATTTGGCATCAGGCAAATATATACTCGCCGAAAAATATTTTAAAGACGCTATTATTGAAAGCCGAAAATCCGATAACCTTTATTTTGAGGTTAAAAATTACAATAACCTGGCCGGACTGTATGTAAGAATGAACGTAAATGATTCCTGCATTTATTATGCAATGCTTTCTCTCCAGTTGTGTCAAAAACAAAATTTCGTCGAATCTACTTTGGATGTAAGTAAAATACTCACTAAAGTTTATGAATCACAAGGAAAAAAAGACAGTGCGATCAAATACATGCGCATCATGATCAATGCAAATGATAGTATTTCCAGCCTGTCAAAAGGCAGGCAGTTTCAACAGGCTGTTTTTAGAGATGTACAACGCCAACAGGAAATAAACTCTGCCAACGAAAGATACAAGAATCAGGTAAGAGTCTATGTCCTGCTGGCCTCATTGGGTATTTTTTTGTTGCTGACCTTTATTCTTTACCGCAATACCAGGCTGAAACAAAAAGCTAAAATCAAAATTGAAAATGCATATGAACAACTTAAATCTACCCAGGCCCAGCTCATCCAATCAGAAAAAATGGCTTCTCTTGGTGAGCTAACAGCTGGTATTGCTCATGAGATACAGAACCCTTTGAACTTCGTGAATAATTTCTCGGAAGTAAACACAGAGTTAATTGATGAGCTCAGAGAACAAGCCACTAAAGGAAATGTTGATGAAGTGCAGGCTATTGCGAAAGACATCAGAGAAAACGAACAAAAGATAACCCTTCACGGAAAACGCGCCGATGCAATTGTGAAAGGTATGCTGCAGCACTCCCGCACCAGCTCGTCTCAAAAAGAACCGACGAACATTAATGCCTTAGCCGATGAGTATTTAAGATTGAGCTATCATGGCTTCCGAGCTAAAGACAATACCTTCAATTCAACCATGCAAACTGATTTTGATGAATCCATCGGAAACATCTATCTCATTCCCCAGGATATCGGTCGCGTGTTATTGAATTTATACAACAATGCATTTTATGCGATCTCTGAAAAGAAGAAATCAGCAGGTATTGGTTATGGGCCAACTGTTTCAGTAAGTACAAAAAGGACAGGTGATAAGGTTGAAATACGAGTGAAAGATAATGGCAATGGCATTGCGCAGAATGTGTTAAACAAAATATTCCAGCCTTTCTTTACCACCAAGCCTACGGGACAAGGCACGGGTCTGGGACTTTCCTTAGGCTATGATATTGTGAAGGCTCATGGTGGGGAGATAAAAGTGAACACAAGCGAGGGAAATTTTACTGAGTTTGTTATTCTACTGCCAACAAGTTCCTGAAAACAAAAACTGTCAAATATAGTTATGGAAGTACACCATCATCCGGACGTGCACCACAAACCAAAACCCTGGAAAGAGTATCTGTTGGAGTTCTTAATGATATTTCTTGCTGTTACACTGGGATTTATTGCAGAAAGCATCAGGGAAAATATTGCCGACAGAGAAAGGGAAAAGCAGTACATGCAATCCATGATCGAGGATTTAAAATCCGATACGTCTACCTTGGCTTCTAATATTTATTTGAAACAATCGCGGATCGTGATGATTGATTCCCTGATTTATTTGCTAAGCTCTCAGAATTATAGAACCATGATAAATGAGATATATTATTATGGTCGCAGCATTTCTCCTCCCGCTAATTTTTCGCCCAATGACCGAACCATCCAGCAATTGAAAAGCTCAGGGGGGTTAAGGCTTATCCGTAACGTTGCCGTTTCCAACAGCATCATGACTTACGATCAGAAAATGAGGCTGCAAATTGCAGGCACAGAGGATGAATATAACATCAGGTCAGAGTACCGTAAAGCGGCTATTGATTTATACGATGGAAAAGTTTTCAATAGCATGCTTACAAAAATTGACAAAATTGAAAAGCCACTGAATAATCCTGCGCTTTTTAAAGCGGATCCGGCTACCATAAATACTTTGATCGGCAACGCCCAGTATCTAAAGAAGAATGATCAGCTACAGATAGTAAGAGAAACTGAACTTAAGAAGCAAGCAACAGAACTTATTAAAATGATCCAAAAAGAATATCGTTTAGAAAATGAATGAAGAAGTGACTGCTCAATCATCAAGGGTGAATGAAGAGGTAAAACTGCAAACTCATAACAACATGGCAGTCCGTCACCCACATGCAGAAATTAACTGACGTCTACAAACATGCGATGTTTCATTTTAGCTCCATCCCATCTTAAAAACTTACCAAGTTTATTTCCAAACCTATACTTTTTCTCAGGGTCCTGCCATAAGATGCCAATCCGAAAATGACTACAAAATATCTCATTGAGCATTAGCCCGGCCTAAATCAAAATAACTTTATCAAAGCAACCCGCTTGCCTGAGCGGGAAATAATCCAGAAACGCCTATTCCTTTTCCTTTCGCACCACCATTTCAGCTCTAATCCCCTTATAAAAAAGGGCCGCGACCGCCTGCCCCAAGAAACAAAGCAGTATTTTCGCGTCGATGGGAGAAACCGTTATGATACCGGTGAATTACCGTGGGGAAGAGCGCAGTTTTGAGGCTGAGCTACAGGTTTGGCAATATGGATACAGGTTCATCGTGCCGGTAGACGGAATGGAGCTGGTGTTCGAACG
>JAJPJP010000066.1 GCA_021324175.1 Chitinophagia bacterium | reverse complement strand
TGGAAAATGAACGCCTCTCTCAGCAGGAAGCACTCAGCCGGCTTTCTACAAACAGCAAACACCTCATCGACAAAAACAGCGGACACAACATCCACCTCGAAGATCCGGACCTTGTGGTAGCAGCCATCCGCGAAGTCTTTGAAGCCGTTAGGAACCACCGGCGCTTATAAGTTATTTCTCCACACAGGTCACCTTAGTCCGGCATCCTTTATCCTGCTCGGGATGCATTTATCCGGCAGGATCTTGACCTCACGGCGATGGACATCCGCAGTTCGGTCCTGAGCCCGCAGTTGACCTGAGTCTTTCCGGCTGCCCCCTGTATTTCAACCATACCCCGGTCTTTCTTATCGCCGGCCGGACAGTCCTGCCCGGTTCAGATTTCCTTCAGAATTCACATGAACATTTGTCGCGCAAATAAATCACGACCATCCTTAAAAGCCTGCTCAATGCCTGTCACAACCTGTACCATTGATTCAAAGGACTATCGACTGGAATATTATAAAGATATCTCCGACGATAGTTTCAGCGGGATACTCCATATGGAGCCTCCCGTCCTCTTCAGTTTTTCAGATACAGTCTTTTTGCCATCCATAAAAATGGGTGATCAGCAGACAATCCGAAATGCCATCGCCATCCACCAGGAAGCTGGCGCGGGGAATCAAAAAATGTCTTAAATTTGTTTCAGGATTTTTGAAAACCAATTACAATGCTCACCATCTATAGCCGGGGTAATACCCAAAAAACCGCTGATGTGCTCTTGCCGCTTTTTGCGATGGTAATGGTATTTGGGTGTGCGGCAGGTTCCTTCATCCTGGTATTCACTGCAGGAAAACAGAGTCATTCGTTTTTGCTTCGTGCGTTATTCGCCGTCTGGGTGCTGATGCCGTATATCAGCATGGTCGTTGTCTTCCTCGTTTCCAGGTTGTGGACGCACGGCGACCGAAAAAACCTGTGCAGGCTGATCAGTTTTCTTGCGCTGGGTTCACTGCTGGCTTATATGAAATTACAGGGAATTGCAGGGACCAGACCGGCTTTCATTTTCCTGGTCGTCCCGGTATTGTCTGCAGCCCTGCTGGTATGCAGTGTGCTGGCGCTCTCCAAAAACAGGACCACCTCCTGAAATCCTCTCCCCGGGCTGACATGTCATCCTGGGTGGTTTATTCGCCTCCGGTTGTCCTTAGCCGTTATATTTGTGTGCTCCGTTCCTCCTTTCCATTTAGGATCTCTCAACGGGATACCCCCGGGCATTTCCCAAATAAAACAGGAACACAAAAAAACGAAAGTTGAAACAGTAAAAAAAGTACTACCGGATACCCGTAACCGAAAAACATATTGCCTGCCCGGAACAGCATAAATGGGATCAATTGGCAGCGCTGTGTTCATACACCAGCCTTAGCCTGCGCGCCGCTTCAGTGGACAAAGGTTTTATTCAGCCAGGCAACAATCTCTTCCCAGCACGCCAGGGGTATTTTAGCGTGCGTCGCGTCTTTCATCACCAGAAACTCCTTTTGATCCCCGGGTACCAGGTCATAGAATTCCTTCACTTTACTGATCTCAAAGAGTTCATCCTTATCCCCAACGCCCACCAGTACCGGGATATTCAGGTCCCTGGGAAGTCTTAGTTGTTTTACATCGATCATCATCAAAAACCGGGGAGTATACCGGAAATTAAACAGGGTATCGGTTGATACCGTCATCCCGTCACGGTAGTATTCCACAGCGGGGTAGGAGGGGCGGAAGACAGCACTGGACAATACCTTTAGTTTTTGAAACAGCGTAGGCGGTTTGCTCAATCCCTTTCTTCCTTCGTAAGCGCCGGAGAGCAGTACGAGCCCGGCAATCTCATGGGGGAAAGCATCAGTGGCACAGATCGCCGAAGCCACTCCCAGGCTGTGCCCGAGGATGATTACCCTGGAAAAACCAAGCCCTTTGATATACCTGACGGACTCAGCCAGGTCGGAAATAAACCGGTCTTTACCCGGGCTGTCGCCCCGGTTGCCACCGGAGAGTCCGTGTCCGCGGTAATCCAGACCAAATACGGTGTAGCCTCCGGCAGATATCGGTTTTCCCGCCATGTTATAGGGTCCGCTATAGGCGGTAAAGCCATGGAAGATCAATATGGCTATATTTATTTTTGCCGGTTCCACACTGTCAGGGTTCCACCTGCGCAAGAACAGTGTTTCCCCGTCGGTGGTCACGAACTGTTCATGCGGACCGGTATACTGTTTTCTCAGTGCGGCCGCCTCTGCAGGCGATATCCCTTTATTGCTTATCCTTGACGGCGCCGGAAGATAGGCCAGGACCCATCCGAAAAGGATAACCGATGCAACCAGGCATATGACGGTGTAAAGGGTTCTTTTTACTATTTTTTTCATGGCTTGTCTTGTTTTTTTATTTTTCCCTGGTCCGTCAGTTGCGTGAAAAAAAACATTACCCATTACCGTTAGCCTCATATCCCGTAAAAAAATAACCATCCCGTACAGGCAAAATTGGAGATGGGTCAGGTTTTACGCTAAACCGAAAAGGGTATGATGGAAGAAGGTAATCAATAATTCCCGATGACAGCATCCCCCCAAATGCTGACTATTGCTTAAAACGTCGCCGGGAAGTCATCCGGACCCGGATATGTTGCACAAAATTCCCTGCTGATCCTGGATATCTCCGCATAATCCTCATTGCTGTGTCTTGCACCCTGCATGATGCGCACGCAATCTCCGATTTTCCGGGGAGGGTGGATGTTGGTGTAGAATTTAATAAAAAGGTCGTTGTGATATTTGCGCATAAAGGTTTCGTATCCCCTGTAATAGTCAAAAACCGAGCGCGTGGTACCAGGGATTTCGGGAGTGGCCATAACATGCATTTTTTATGATAGATGTTGATGATTGCATCCTTGA
>JAJPJP010000007.1 GCA_021324175.1 Chitinophagia bacterium | reverse complement strand
TTCCTTAATTAATAGGTGTTGCGCCAGTACATTTTGCTGTCAATTTTTTCTATTGGAATTGTTGAAGAGATTTACATCAAGGCAACGGGGATGGAACATGCTCAAATAATGAAGAAATTTTGGAATGACAGTAGTCAGAAAAAGACCCCGAGGAAGGAGGGAGGATAAAACCCGAGAAAGGGTAATGCCCGCGCACGGTTTCGCGCACGGAATAAAAAAACCCACGGCCAGCGTGGGTTTTGAGGGATTCAGGTGGTGTGGGGCGCACTATCACCTATTTTTTCGAATTTGCGGCCGCGTTTCGATTTTATCCTAAGAATGACCTTTCCCCTTGTATTTTGCTTTACCTTGTTTTAAATTTGTGTGAAAACTGATTAAGAAGAATCAGGCAACTAATCAGGCAACTAAAGCCATTTGACATGCCAACAGTTAATTACTATCTTAAAAAGGCCGAAAAAGGCTCAGGCAAGTCTTTAATCTGTCTCCGTTTCAATTATAATGGCAGACGGCTAGTATTTACATTCGGTCAGTCAGTTGATTCAGGCTCCTGGAGCAGCAAAAAGCAGCGTTTAAAGCAAAAATCAGCCACTACAGCCGATGGCAAGTACTTGTTGAACGATTTGCTTGATAACCTGAAGAAGCTTTGTGAAACGGCCTATAATAGTGAAATTAAGAGTGGAATACCTGAACCCGCCACCTTGAAGAAATATTTGATTGATTACATGAATCAGAACAGCAGTGATCCGAAAAGACCGACCCTAAAAGGTTTGATCGACAGGTTTATCAAGAATGAGATTAAATACAAAGGCCGCGATAAGAACAAGAATACGATTAAGACCTATAATACAGTGCTTGGCCATTTGGACGAATATGAGCAAAAGGAGCGGCTTAAGGTCGATTTTGAAGGTATTAATCTTGATTTTTACTATAAGTACGTAAGCTTCTTGAAGTTAAAAAAACTTTCCCAAAATTCAATAGCCAAAGATATCCAAATCCTCAAGGTTTTTATGTCCGAGGCCGTAGATTTGGGCTACACATCCAATTTGCAGTTCAAACATAAGAAATTCAGTGTTGCCCGGGAGGAGTCCGATTCGGTATATCTCACCGAACCAGAAATTATCAAGTTGTATAAACACGATTTAACCGAACACAAGCGGCTGGAGCAGGCCCGGGACCTATTTGTATTCGGTTGCTTTGTGGGGCTTCGATATTCGGACTATTCCGACGTCAAGCCAGAGAATATTGTCAAAATAGACGGCGAACATTTTATCAAGCTGATCACCCAAAAGACAAAGGAGTTGGTCATCATCCCCTGTAGTCCAATCGTGCTGCAAATCTTCGACAAATACAAGAAGAACCCGAACCGACTGCCAAGATCCATTTCTAACCAAAAATTCAACGATTACGTAAAGGAGGCATGTGAGAAAGCTAAACTGGATGAGATCGGCAGATTGTCAACGGACCCAAAAAAGGCACTTTGGGAATGTGTTACTTCCCACACAGCTCGTCGGTCGTTCGCGACGAACTATTACCTGCAGGGCTTTCCAACAATCGACCTGATGAAAATAACAGGACACCGGACCGAGAAGTCATTCCTTAAGTACATCCGCGTGAGTAAACTGGACACAGCCAAACGCCTAAGTGAACATATTAAGAAGAATTGGAGCCAGAAAATGTTGAAAATAGCATGACCGAATTCAAATGCAAATAGCGGCAATAGCTTCAAAGAAATAAAAAGAACTTAGACTAACGCTCTCGACCTACGATAGCCGAAGTATGCAAGGTATCCTACTGCAATGAAATAAAAATATGCTCCTATCCACATCAAGAAAAACAAATAATTATCTATATTTTGTTTTATCCATAGGAAACGCGTGAATCCAAGGCTGAAAATAAGAAGATGAGCCAATGCGGGTACTAGGCAAATGATACTTCCGAAACGGTATACTTGGGTTTCGAACTTCTTAATCGAGACCAGAATAAAAATAGCCGCTGATGGCGGAATAAAAATCAAGGTGGCCAGCCATTCGTAACCGCTCGGGCAACCATTGGTCAATTCAAGAAATTTTGATCTTAGGTATGTGGGTAAGCTCCCTTCCCAAAACTCGCGGTCATCGATAATCGGCCAGAAAGTCACGAAGATAATAACCCAACATGCCATTATTGTATAATATTTTGAAGAGGGTTCAATAATGTCTAGATAATTTATTGGCACATGCTCGGCTGGATCAGGCTTGGGATCTTTAGTTAAATCGTGCTTGGCCTCAGGAGCGCGATTTTTCAACCTCGTTTCGAATTCCGCACTAATTTTGTTTACGATCGATTCTTCGCGCAGTTCGTACATTTCTCGCGCCTCTTTTCTCTTCTTAGTACACCATAACATCGACCTAAAACTCCAAAATCCGACTAAAAAGCAGAAGGAATAAAACGTTATGTATTGCCCAAAGGCAAGACCCTTTATCGTCCAAAAGCCAATACAGTGGATATTACGCATCATAGTTTACCAGTTATTTCGGCGCATAGTTTACCAGCGTTTCAGTCTATAGTTTACCAGTTGGAAGGAAGATTGGTAGAGTT